>NZ_JBHTLK010000015.1:0-57930 GCF_042678885.1 Saccharothrix hoggarensis | reverse complement strand
AGCCCCGCGCCGGCCGCGTCCCGGCCCGGAACGCCCTCACCCCGCGCGCCACCGGCCGGAACGTCGGCCCGCCCACCGTCGGCCCGCCCGTCGTCGGCCCGCCCTTCGTCGGGTCGGACACCGTCGTTGCGCAGCCGCACGCCGACCTGCCCGTCGGCCACGCTGATCACCACGTCGCAGCGCCGCGCCCGGCTGTGCCGCAGCACGTTCGTCGTCCCCTCCCGCACCAGCGCGCCGAACAACGGCTGCAACGGCGGCGGCACGTCGGTCGCGTCACCGTCCACGGTGGTCTCGATGCCCGCCGCCCGCAGCACGCCCACCGCGTTGGCGATCTCGGTGCCGAGGCTCGCCCGCCGGTAGCCCTGCACCACGTCCCGGGTCTCCCGCAGCGCGGTCCGGGCCAGCTCGGCCACCTCGCCCGCGTGCTGCCGGGCCAGGTCGTCGTCCCGGCCGATCAGCCGCTGCGCGAGCTCGCCCTTCAACGCGATCGCCTGGAGGTGGTGGCCCTGGATGTCGTGCAGGTCGGCGGCGAACCGCAACCGCTCCTCGGCCACGGCCAGCGCCTCGGCGGTCCGGCGCGCCTCCTCCTGCCGCACCGCCAGGTCCCAGATCCACAGCTGGACCAGGTCCGCGAACACCAGGGCGACGATCATCACCACCGCCAGCGCCATCGCCGCGCGCGCGTCCGTGCCGCCGAACACGCCGGCGACGGCCACGGCGAGCACCGTCATCACCGCCATGACGGGCCAGCGGCGGTGCGCCGGGAGGATCGCGCCGACGTGCGCGACCACCAGGGCGGGCAGCATGGCCCAGGCGGGCAGGAAGCTGCCGCTGCCGCACATCACGCCCCACGCGACCAGCGACACCGCGAACGTCGCCGCGTGCTCCCACGGCCGGTCGTCGCCGCGGCCCAGCCCGCCCATCGCCTGGCGCAGGTACCGGGTGTGCTGGACGACCACCAGCGCCACGGCCGCGGCCACCAGCGCCGACTTGACCAGGCCGTAGTCGTTGACGACCAGGTCGAGCACGGTGCCGAAGCCGACGGCCACGCCGCCGACCAGCACCATGTACCACGTGTAGTGCCGGAGCCTGGTCAGGGGAGTCACGGGGTGAATCTACGAGCCGGGTCGCACGGCTGTCTGCTGACATCTGTCACGTCAACCGGTGCGCGGCGGCACTGGGGGCCGCGCCCGCCCGCGACCAGCATGGTAGCCATGCGGAAACCGGTGATCGAGGTGACGGGCCTGAGGTGCCGCTACGGCGGGTTCGAGGCCGTGCGCGGGGTGGACTTCGAGGTGTCGGAGGGGGAGCTGTTCGCCCTCCTCGGCACGAACGGAGCCGGCAAGACGACGACCATGGAGACGCTGGAAGGGCTCCGCGCGCCCCACGCGGGCACGGTGCGGGTGTTCGGCGTGGACCCGTTCCGGGAGCGCGCGGCGCTGCGGCCGCGGATCGGGATCATGCTCCAGGACAGCGGCTTCCCGGCCGACCTGACCGCCCGCGAGCTGGTGCGGCTGTGGGACGCCACGAGCGGCCGGCGGGCCACCGAGGACGTGCTGGAACGGCTGGACCTCGCGCACCGCCGGGACGTGCGGATCAAGCAGCTGTCCGGCGGCGAGCGGCGTCGGTTGGACCTGGCGCTGGCCGTGCTCGGACGTCCGGAGCTGCTGTTCCTCGACGAACCCACGACCGGGCTCGACCCGGAGTCGCGGCGGCGCACGTGGGAGGTGGTGCGCGGGCTGCTGGCCGAGGGCTCGACCGTCGTGCTGACCACGCACTACCTCGAAGAGGCCGAGACGCTGGCGCACCGGCTGGCGATCCTGCACGAGGGCGTGGTGGCCGTGTCCGGCGCGCTGGTGGACGTGCTGGCCGCCCAGCCCGCGCGGATCTCGTTCGACCTGCCGGGCGGGCTCGACGTCGGCGCGTTGCCGATGCTGGCGGGCGACGTCGTGCACCGGCCGTCCGGGCGGGTCGAGGTCCGGACCCGGGAGCTGCAGGACGACCTGGCGGACCTGCTGGCGTGGGCGCGCGGCGAAGGGCTGCGGCTGGGCCGCATCCGGGCCCACCACGCGTCGCTGGAGGACGTGTTCCACCACGCCCGCACGGGCAGGGAGGTCGTGGCCGCATGATCACCGCACTGGGCGTGGCCGAGCTGAAGCTCCTGCTGCGCAACCGCACCGCCGCCGCGCTGGCGCTGCTCATGCCGCTCGCGGCGGGGCTGTACTTCGCGCTCGCCGTGGGCGGCGACGACAACGGCTGGACGATGATCGTCGTCCTCCAGCTGCTGTTCTCGCTCGGGTTCACCGTCTACGTGACGGTGACGACGTCGTTGACGGCACGCCGGCAGGACCTGTACCTGAAGCGGCTGCGGACCGGCGCGGCGTCGGACGTCGTGGTGCTGACCGGCATCCTGCTGCCGGTCGTGGTGCTCGGCCTGGCGCAGGCGCTCGTGCTGCTCGGCGTGAGCGTCGCGGCGGGCGCGCCGATGCCGACCAACCCCGGCCTGCTGGCGTTGGCGCTGGTCGGCGGCGCGGCGCTGAGCTGCGCGGCGGGCGTGTGCACGAGCGGCCTGACCGGGACCGCCGAGCTCGCGCAGATCACCACGGCGCCGTTCTTCTTCGCCCTGGTCGTCGGAGGACTGATGGGCCTGGGCGGCGGGGACGACCCGCGGGTGCTGCTCGTGCCGGGCAGCGGCCTGGGCCTGCTGACCCAGGCCGCGTGGGGCGGTCCGACCGACGCGGTCGGCCTGGCGCTGATCGCCACCGCGCAGGGGACCGCCGTCGCCGTCGCGCTGTCCGTGCGCTTCTTCCGCTGGGACCCGCGCACCTGACGGCCCCGCGCGCCCGACGACGGCGGGGCGTGCCGGTCAGGCGGCCGCACGCCCCAGGCTGACCAGGTGGAACCCGGCCTCGGTCACCTTGTCGAGCGGCAGCAGGTTGCGGGTGTCCACGATGACCCGGCGGCGCATGGCGGCCGCCAGGTTCGGCCAGTCCAGCTCGGCGAACTCGGGCCACTCGGTCAGCACGACCAGCCCGTCCGCGTCGCGGGCCACCGCGTCCGGCGAGTCGAGCACCCGCACCGGCCCGCAGTCGGTGTCCACGCACGGGTCGTAGCCGGTCAGCCGCGCGCCCTGCTCGGCGAGCAGCGCCGCCACCGCCAACGCGGGGGAGTCGCGCAGGTCGTCCGTGCCGGCCTTGAACGTCAGGCCGAGCAGCCCCAGCCGGGCGCCCGCCAGGTGGCCCACCGCGTCGCGCACCATCGCCACGACCCGGTGGGCCTGGTGGGTGTTGGTGCCGATGGTCGCCCGCAGCAACGGGAAGTCGACGTTCACCTCGTCCGCCGTGGACAGCAGCGCCCTGGTGTCCTTGGGGAAGCACGAACCGCCCCAGCCCGGACCCGGTTCGAGGAACGCCGAGCCGATCCGGTCGTCCAGCCGCATGCCCTCGGTCACGTCGGAGATGTCCGCCCCGACCCGCTCGCACAGCTCGGCGAGGCTGTTCACGTAGGACAGCTTCATCGCCAGGAAGCAGTTGCTCGCGTACTTCACCAGCTCCGCGCTCGCGCTGCCGGTGACGAGCGCCGGCGCGCCCGTGCCCGCGTACAGGCCGACCACGCGCCGCGCGGCGTCCTCGGCCTCGGACCCGACCACGACCCGTTGCGGCCGCAGGAAGTCGTCCACCGCGTGGCCCTCGCGCAGGAACTCAGGGTTCGACACGACCCGCACGTCGGACCGCCCCACGAGCGAGGCCACCCGTTCCGTCGTGCCGGCGGGGACGGTGGACTTGATCACCAGCACGCAACCGGGGGAGACGGCGTCCCGCGCCTCGCGCAGCACGGCGTGCACGGCGGTCAGGTCGGCCGCGCCGTCCGGTCCGGTCGGCGTCGGCACGCACAGGAACACGAAGTCCACTTCGGACAGTGCTTCGGCGTTGCCGCGCACGAACCTCAGCCGCCCGGACCGCAGTCCCTCCGCGACGAGCTCCGCCAGACCGGGTTCGTGGGCGCCGACCTCGCCCCGGCCCAGCGCCGACACCTTCGCCTCGTCGACGTCCGCGCACACCACGGTGTGCCCGAGCCGGCTGAAGCAGGCGGCGGTGGTCAACCCGACATAGCCGGCACCGATGACGCCGATCCTGGACATGGTCCACCTCCCAGCAGCGATCGCGCGGCGTCCAGCACTTCGTCCACGGTGATGTCGAGCAGCCCCGGGTCGGGCCGGTCGGCGAACGTGTCGCCGGTCCGGCCGTGCCACAGCGCCCGGTGCGGCCCCGACCGCGGTCCCCACTCGGCCGGCGACACCGGTCCGAACAACACCACCGACGGGGTGCGGTAAGCCGTGGCGACGTGCGCGACACCCGTGTCGCCGCAGATCACGAGCCGCGCGCCCGCCACCAGGTCGAGCAGGCCGGCCAGGTCGCCGGTCCGGGAGCGCCCCCGGGCCACCGCCCGCACCAGCGGGGTCTCGGCCGGGCTGCCGGTCACCACCACGTTCGGACCGAGCGCCCGCACCACCGCGGCGAACCGCGCGGCGGGCCAGCGTCGGGCGCCGTGGCTCGCGCCGGGGTGCACGACGATCGCGCCGTTGCGCGGCAGCGGCGGCAGCAGCAGGTCGTTCGGGTCGCACGGGATGCCGAACTGCCCCAGCAGCCGGCACCAGCGCAGCACCTCGTGCTGGTGCGGCGGCCACGGCACGTGCGCGCCGTGCGTGATCAGCCGGTCCGGGTGGGTGGCGCGCAGCAGCTCGGTGCTCCGCGGCCCGCACCCGTGCAGGTTCACGGCGAGGTCCGGCGAGTCGTAGTCGATCGGCACGAGACCGTCGGTCGGCAGCAGCCTGTCCACGGCGTCGATCCGCTCGACGGCGTCGGCCAGCCACCCCGGCGCGGCCAGCGTGATCTCGGCGTCGGGGTACGCCCGGCGCAACCCGCGCAGCGCCGGCACGGCCGTCAGCAGGTCGCCGAGGCCGAGCGCGCGGAGCACCAGGACCCTCACCGCGACACCGTCCCGGACGCCTTCGGCTCCTCGGCGTGGGCGTCGGAGTGGCCCAGGTGACCCAGGTGGCGCAGCCGGTCGAGCGTGTCGGCGACGTGCAGGCCGCGCCGGCGCACCCGGCCCGCGACGGGCACGGCCCGGTGCCGGACCTCGCCGCGCAGGCGGTGCGCGCACGCGGCGGGCGGGATGGCGACGCTGGTGACGATCATCTTCGCCACCTCGTCGCGGGTGCGGGGACCGGGCGCGATGCGCTCGACGGCGAACAGCGCCGTCAGCCCGGCCCACCCGGCGGCGAAGCCCGCCGCGGCCTTCCACCACCCGAGGTATCCACAGAGGACGGACAGGAGGCCGGACAGCGTGGTCAGCGCGTGCCGGGGGAGCAGGCCCGGCGCGCCGCCGATCCGCTCCCGCCACTCCGGGCCGAGCAGCCGCCGCACCAACGCGTCGTCGGCGTTGCCGCGCTGCTGCCGCAGGCTCGCGAAGAACCCCGCGTGCCGCACCGGGTGCGTGGTCACGCGGTCGCCCATGACGATCCGGTACCCGCGGTCCTGCACCCGCAACGCCAGCTCGGCGTCCTCGCGGTAGGCGCGCGGGAAGCGCTCGTCGAACCCGCCCGCGTGCACCAGGGCGGCCCGGCGGTAGGCCATGTCGGCGGTGATCCACCGCGCCGTCGCCAACCCGGCCGTGCCGCGTTCCCAGTCGGTCGGCGGGCGGTCCTCCGGCAGCGGCACGACGATCCGCGCCTGCGACGCGCCCACGTCCAGCCCGAGCCGTTCCAGGTCCTCGGTCAGCCGCCGCTTCCAGTCGTGCGGCGGGAGGACGTCGTCGTCGAGGAAGGCCACCCACTCGCAGCACGCGGCACGCCACCCGGCGTTGCGCGCGGCCGCCGGGCCGCGGCCGCCGGTGCGCAGGACGCGCGCCGTGCGGGTCGGGGGCAGGGGTCCCGGCTCGGGCCGGTCGTCCACCACGATGATCTCGCGCGGCGGCGGCCCCTCGCCGTGCTCCAGGGCTTCCAGCACCACGCGCAGGCTGTTGCGGCCGACGGTCGGGATGACCACGGCGTAGTCGACGCTCATCGCCGCACCTCCGGGGCGGGCCGGGGCCGGCGCACCACGAACCGGCCGATGGCCAGCAGGTCGACCGGCGCGGAGCCGAAGCACTCCAGCGCGTCACGCGGGTCGTCCACCATCGGCCGGCCCGCCGTGTTCAGGCTGGTGTTCACCACGACCGGCACGCCGGTGCGCCGGTCGAACTCCCGGAGCACCCGCGCCATCAGCGGTTCCGTCCCCGGGTCGACGGTCTGCACGCGCGCCGTGCCGTCCACGTGCACGACCGCCGGGATGCGGTCACGCCACTCCGGGCGCACGTCGTGCACGAACAGCATGTACGGGCTGGGCAGCGGGCCGCGCTCGAACAGCTCGGCCGCGCGGTCCGCGAGCACCATCGGCGCGATCGGCCGGAACTGCTCGCGGCCCTTGACCTCGTTGAGCCGGGCCAGGTTCTCGGCGCGTCCCGGGTGCGCCAGCAGGGACCGCCGGCCCAGCGCCCGCGGGCCGTACTCGCTGCGACCCTGGAACCAGGCCACGACCTGGTCGTCCGCCAACGCCTCGGCCACCGCGACGGCGACGTCCTCCGGCTCCTCGTAGGCGACCTTGGCGGTGCGCAGGTAGTCCTCGACCTCCGCGTCGGTCCACGACCGGCCGAGGTCGGCGCCCGGCATCGCGGCGGCGGGCTCGCCCGCGTCTGCCACCACCTGCAGCGCCGCGCCCAGCGCGGTGCCGGCGTCACCGGCCGCCGGCTGCACCCAGACCTCCTCGAACGGCCCCTCGGCGAAGATGCGGGTGTTCGCCACGCAGTTCAGCGCCACACCGCCCGCCATGGTCAGTCGCTTGTGGCCGGTCCGCTCGTGCAGCCAGCGGACCAGGTCCAGCAGGACCTCCTCGACCCGCACCTGCACGCTCGCCGCGAGCTCGGCGTGCTCCTTCGTCACCTCGCCGTCGGGGTCGCGGCGCTTCGCCAGCGTCGCCCAGTCCAGCGGCTTCACGGCGAACCCGCCGTCCTCGGTCGCGTAGACGTGCTCCCGCACCAGGTCCAGGTGCTTCGGCTCGGCGTAGGACGCCAGCGCCATCACCTTGTACTCGTCGCTGGACCGCAGGAAACCCAGGTGCTCGGTCAGGTCCTCGTACAGCAGGCCCAGCGAGTGGGGCAGGTGCTGCGCGGCCAGCGTCTCCAGCCGGTGGCCGCGGTAGCTGCCCGCGAGGTGCGACCGGCACTCGCCGCGACCGTCGTTGACCAGCACCGCGCAGTCCCCGCCGAACGGCGCGGCCAGGCCCGTGGACGCGGCGTGCGCCACGTGGTGCGGCACGAACCGCACGATCGCCGGGTCCAGCCCCGGCAGCGCGGTGGCCAGGAAGTACGGGGCGCGCCGGGCGTACTCGGTGCGCAGGTCCTCCCACGGCACGTCGCTCGGCTCGACCAGGTCCGGGTCGTACGAGTAGGCCACGGCGTCCAGGTCCGCCGGCGTGAGCCCGGCGTGCTTGAGGCACCAGCGCGCGGCCTGCTCGGGCTGTTCCCACGCGGAGAACGGCACCGGCCGCTTGCCGTGCTTGCGCCGGGAGAAGCGTTCCTCCTCCGCGGCGGCCACCACCCGGCCGTCCACCACGAGGGCGGCGGCGGGGTCGTGGAAGACCGCGTTGATGCCGAGCACGCGCACGGCGTTCCCCTTTCGCTCCTGTGTGGACCGTCGTCGGCCGGTGCGGATCCTCGGGCCGGAGCCGGACCGTCGCGGACCGATTCGGACCGTTGTCGTCCGACTACCCGACGAGGTGTCGGTCAAACGACCGCCGCAGGCCCTCGTCGAGCGGGATCTCGGGCTGCCAGCCCAGCAGCTCGCGGGCCAGCGAGATGTCCGGGCGACGTCGCCGCGGGTCGTCCACCATGGCGTCGACGTGCTCGATCGTGGACGTGCTGCCGACCAGCTCGATGACCTTCCGGGCCACCTCCAGCACGGTGACCTCCTCGGGGTTGCCCAGGTTCACCGGGCCCGCGTGGTCGCTGTCCGCCATCGACAGCAGCCCGCGCACGAGGTCGTCCACGTGGCACAGCGACCGGGTCTGCGATCCGTCGCCGTGCACGGTCAGCGGCTCGCCGGCGCGGGCCTGCCGCACGAACGTGGGGATCATCCGGCCGTCGTCGGGCCGCATCCGCGCGCCGTAGGTGTTGAAGATCCGCACGATGCCCGCGTCCACGCCGTGCTCCCGGCGGAACGCGCAGGTCAACGCCTCACCGAACCGCTTGGCCTCGTCGTAGACGCTGCGTGGCCCGATCGGGTTCACGTTGCCCCAGTACGTCTCGCGCTGCGGGTGCTCCAGCGGGTCGCCGTACACCTCGCTGGTCGACGCGATGACGATCCGCGCGTTCTTGCGCCGCGCCAGCTCCAGCGCGTGCAGCGTGCCGAACCCGCCCACCTTCAGCGTGTCGATGGGCGTCCGCAGGTAGTCCACCGGCGACGCGGGGCAGGCCAGGTGCATCACCAGGTCCACCGGGCCGAGCAGGTCGAGGGGTTTCGACACGTCCTCGACCACGACGCCCAGCCGCGGGTCGACGGGCAGGTTGTCCGGTGACCCGGTGCGGAAGTCGTCGACGCACACCACCCGCGTGCCGCGTCGCAGCAGCGCCTCGCACACGTGCGAGCCGAGGAACCCGGCACCACCGGTCACCACCGCGCGTTCGAATCCCATGCGGTGGGCCTACCCGTGAGGCCGATGAGTAACCACCGCTTCTCCGGGTAGTACCCGCTGGTGGCCCAAACGACGGTGGTGATCGCGACCCGCGACCGGGCGGACGACCTGGTGCGCACGCTCGCCCGGCTCGGTGAGCTGGACGTGCCGGTCGTCGTGGTCGACAACGGCTCGTCCGACGACACGGTGGCACGGGTGCGGCGGGACTTCCCGGACGTCGAGGTGATCCCGCTAAGCCACAACGAGGGCGCGCTGGCCCGCAACCACGGCGTGCGGCGGGCCGCCACCCCGTACGTGGCGTTCAGCGACGACGACTCGTGGTGGCCGCCCGGCGCCCTGCCGCGCGCGGAGGACCTGTTCGCCCGGCACCCCCGGCTCGGGCTGATCGCGGCGCGCACGATCGTGGAGCCCGGCGGCGGGCTGGACCCCGTGTGCGTGGAGATGGCCCGGTCGGCGCTGGGCCGTGACGACGACCTGCCCGGACCGTCCGTGCTGGGGTTCGTGTGCTGCGCCGCGGTGGTGCGGCGGTCGGCGTACCTGGAGGTCGGCGGGTTCCACCCGGTGCTGTTCTGGCCCGGTGAGGAACGCCTGTTCTCGTGGGACATGGCCGCGGCCGGGTGGGCGTGCTGCTACGTGGACGACGTGGTGGCGCACCACCAGCCGTCGCCGTCCCGCCCGCCGTCCTCGTGGCGGCGCCGGGTCGAGATGCGCAACGAGCTGCTGACGACGTGGCTGCGCCGCCCGCCCGGGGTGGTGGTCGCGGACACGGTGGCGCTGGCGCGGCGGGCACTGGGGGACCGGGACGCGGCCGCGGCCCTGGTCGCGGCGCTGCGCCGGCTGCCGGCGGCGTTGCGGCACCGGAAGTCCCTGCGCGCCGACGTGGAGCGCCGGGTGGCGATCGTCGGCTGACCCGGCGACCCCCTGACCCGGCGACCCCCTGACGCGGTGCCCCCGACCCGGTGAACCGCCGCCCCGGTGACCCCTCGACCCGGTGAACCGCCGACCCCCTGAACCGCCGGCCCGGTGAACTCCCGAGGGCCGACCGCCGACCCGTCACCCGGCCAGGGCGTCCCGCTCCACCACCACGTCCGCCGCCGAGTCCACTCGGTACCCGACCCCGCGCACGGTGGTGATCACGCCCGCCGCGTCGCCGAGCTTGCGCCGGATGCGCCGCACGTGGACGTCCACCGTCCGGGTGTCCACGAACCCCGCCACGCCCCACACCTTCGACATCAGGGACGACCGCCGGTGCACCTGCCGGGGGTGCGCGCACAGGTGGTGCAGCAGGTCGAACTCCAGCCGGGTCAGCTCGACCGGCACGCCCCGGTGCAGCACCCGCCGGGAGTCGACGAGCACCCGCAGGGCGGGCTCCGCCCGCCGCACCGGCAGCTCGACCACGACGTCCGCGTCGGGCAGGTCCAGCGCCGACCGCAGCGCCTCGGCCAGCCGTCCCGCGGTGTCCACCACGCGGGAACCGGGCGCGGACACGCGGATGAGGACCGTCACCTCCACGGTCGTCACGTCAGGTGATGCGCTCACGGGGTGATCGGACCAGCCCGCGCGGCGCCGGTCAACGCCGCCCACCACGTGGGAGCCGTTGACACGGGGCATGATGGCACCCATGAGGACCATCACCCTGAACAACGGCGTCACCATGCCGCAGCTCGGTTTCGGCGTCTTCCAGGTGTCCACAGAGGACACCTATGACGCGGTGACCGAGGCGCTGCGGGTCGGTTACCGCAGCATCGACACCGCCGCCATCTACGGCAACGAGGAGCCGGTCGGCCGGGCCGTCGCCGACTCGGGGATCGCCCGTGACGAGCTGTTCGTGACCACCAAGCTGTGGAACTCCGACCAGGGCTACGACGAGGCGCTGCGGGCGTTCGACGCGAGCGCGGCCAGGCTGGGCCTCGACCAGGTCGACCTGTACCTGGTCCACTGGCCCGCGCCCAAGCAGGACCGGTACGTCGACAGCTGGCGCGCGCTGGGCAAGCTGCACGCCGACGGCCGGGTCCGGGCCATCGGCGTGTCCAACTTCCAGCCCGAGCACCTGGAACGGGTCGTCGACGCCACCGGCGCCGTGCCCGCGGTGAACCAGGTCGAGCTGCACCCCCGCCTCCAGCAGGCCGAACTGCGCGCCGTCCACGCCCGACTGGGCGTCGTGACGGAGGCCTGGAGCCCGCTGGCGCAGGGCGCGCTGCTGGGCGACCCGGTGATCACGTCCGTCGCGGACAAGCACGGCCGGACGCCCGCGCAGGTCGTGCTGCGCTGGCACGTGCAGCTGGGCAACGTGGTCATCCCCAAGTCGGCGACGCCGAGCCGGATCGCGGAGAACTTCGCCGTGTTCGACTTCGAGCTGGACGGCGACGACCTGGCCCGGATCGCCGAGCTGGACCGGGGCGAGCGGATCGGCCCGGACCCCGACACGTTCGGCTAGTCCCCGCCGCCGGGAGCTAGACGCTCACCGGGCCGCCGGTGCGCCAGTACTCGCCGTCGGCCCGGCTGAGCAACCCTTCGTCCACCAGGTACCGACGCACGGTCACGTGGTCGACCTCACCGCCGTCGCACCACCGCTTCAGCACCTCCACGACGCCCCGCTCGGGGTACCGTCTACCCGGCTCGAACGCCGTGCTCACCTGTTCGAGCACCGCCCGCCTGCGTCCGCGCTGAGCGGGGAGCCTCACCAGCCGCCCGTCCCGCACGAACGGGTCCTCCGGGACCCGGTTCGCCTGTTCGACCCGGGTGGCCTCCTTGAACAACTCCTCGCGCAGCCGCAACCCCGACCCGTCGGTCACGACGAGTCCCGCCGACCGCAGCCGGCGCAACGAGTTCTCCACGCGCCGCGCGTCCAACCCGGTCGCCGCGGTGATGTCCGCGGTCGTGCGGGCGCCCAGCACCAGCGCCGACGCCACCCGCAACCGCTCGGGTTCGGCCAGCAGTCCGATCAGTGAATCAGGGGTCACGCTTCGAGCTAACCGAAGCGGGCGGTCTGGTGCACGCCCATTTCGGGCGGACCTTAATACCCGTGCGCACTGATCACCTCTTCCCCCTGGCGTCGGTGGAGCCGGTCTTCGGCATGCCGACCGAGCACGCCCGCAAGTTCCAGCAGGTCGCCGCGGAGCAGGACCTCGTCATCGACGTGCGGGCGACGAACCCGCACGCGGTGGCGTGGCTGCGCCGCGGCGCGCTGCCCAAACCCGAGGCGGTGAAGGCCAAGACCATCGACGACCTCGACGTCCGCCTCGGCGCCGCCGGACGGCACCGGGGCCTGGTCGGCTACTTCCCGCCGTCGTTACCGCGGTTCGACCTCAGCGACCGGCTGCTGCGCCGGTACGACCAGCGGCGCGTCGAGTTCGACGCGCTGCGCGACAAGATGGCCCACTTCGAGCGGCGCGGTGAGTACGTCGTGCGGGAGGGCGTCGTCCACGGCTACGACCGGCGCGGCCGGCTGCGCCCCCTGACCGGCGACCACGACGTGTTCGACATCAGGGCGTCCGGGGGCGGCGACCTGAGCCCCCGCCGGTACGAGCGGGCGGTGGCGACGATGATGTCGATGGACATGGGGGTCACCCACGGCGCGCACATGCGCTGGCAGCCGACGACCACGTCGGACCGGGCGATGTTCGAGTCGATCGCGCGCAGCGCCGACGCCAAGCTGCGCTTCCACCCCGACGGCAGGCTGACCGCGGGCGACTACCGCCGCTTGAACGCGGGGATGAGCGCGATCACCACGCCGGCCAGGGCGGCCCGCCCGTACGCCAGCGTCTCCCACGTGGGCAGGCCCAGGGTGCCCGTCTCCTCCGCGTCGGCGATGAACAGCTGACCGTAGAGCAGGAGCAGCACGACACCGTAGAGCCGGGCGTGCCGGTGGTCCCAGGCGAGCAGGATGCCGGCCAGGCCGGTGCAGGTGTAGAGCGTGTGGTTCACGCCGTCACCCATGGGGAGGAACGGGGCGGAGGCGAGGACGAGCTGCAGCGCGCCCACGACGAGCGCGAGCAGCTGGGCGCGGCTGAACCGGGGTCGGCGCTCGGCGGCGTCGTCCGCCTCCGGCCCACCTCTCCGGCCGTTCCTCCGCTCCTTCACGGCTGCCCGGTACCGCATGACGCGTGGTTACCCCGGCCCCGAACGGATCATCCCCGCCCCTTCCGGCTCCCCTCTATAGAGAACATCGCCGTGCACGCTCCGCCATTACGCCGCCCCGGCACGGCCTGCCGACGTCACCCGACCGTGTCCCTGGCGTGTTCCACCGGGCCGTTCGTCACCTCAGCAAGCGGTCGAGGTCCGGCCTGGCGTCCGCCGCCGCCCGGGCCGGCGATTGGGCGCCGGTCAGCACCTTGGCGGCCATGGTGTGCAGGGTGCGCGAGACGTCCGGGTACCTCGCGCCGTAGGCGGTCCGGGGTTTCGCCGTCGGCAGCTGGCCCGCGAAGCCCGGCACGTTCGGGTCCCACTGCCAGGCCAGCTCGTCGACGGTGTCCGTGCGGTTCGGCAGGGCGCCGAGGCCGCCGCCGAACTCGGTCGCGTTGTCCCGGTTCTCCGCCAGCCACGTCAGCACGTCCCACGCCCGGTCGACCTGGCCGGACTTGCCGATCACCCACGCCTCGCCGCCCACCTGGCCCGCGGGTCCGGCCGCGCCCGCGGGCAGCGGGGCCGCCGCCCACGTCAGGCCGGCCTGGTTGAGCGCGGGCACCGCGCCGGGGCCCGTGATCGCCATCGCGCAGCGCCCCTCCGCGAACCGCCGATCGACGTCGGCCTGCGTCCAGCCCAGGACGTCCGGCGGCGCGCTGCGGTCGGTGTTCACGAGGTCGTTCAGGTACCCGAGGGCTTCCACGGACGCCTGGCCGTCGATGTCCGCGACGTCGCCGCCGGCCTGCCACAGGAACGGCAGGAACGTGACGGTCAGGTCGTCGTCCTTCGCGGGGAAGCACAGGCCGGCGCGGTCGGCCGTGGTCAGCGCCTTCGCCGCCGCGCGCAGCTCGGACCACGTCGTGGGCGGGCGGTCGAGGCCGGCGGCGGCGAGGTGGTCGCGGTTGTGGACCAGGGCGGTGGTGGTGGTGCGGAGCGGGACGCCGTGCGGTCGGCCCTCGTGGCTGACACCGTCGCGGACCGGCGCCAGGAACCGGTCGGCGAGCGGCCACCTGTCGTACCGGTCGGTCAGGTCGGCGAGGACGTCGCGCTCGGCCAGCGCCGGCAGGTCCGGCGAGTCGACGGCCGCGATGTCGGGGAAGACGCCGGACGCGGTGGCCTCGGCGAGCTTGCGCTGGAACTCGGCGCGGGGGAGGGAGGTGCGCTCGATGCGCACGTCCTGGTGCTCCTGCTGGTACCGCGTCAGCAGGCTCGTCACGGCCTGGTCGGCCATGGGGGAGTGGTTCAGGTAGTCCCACCAGGTGAGTGTCACTTGATGAGGGGTATCGGGCTGCTGTGCGTTGCACGCCGAGGCGGCGAGCAGGGCCGCGATGAGCAGGGCTCGTCCACGCATTACCGCTCCACCCTTTCGGGGTAGGCGCCCTCGTCTACGGACTGTGCTGGTCCTACTCCGGTGGGCGAGGCGGTGTCAAGATCGCAGGTGGTTCAGACCTTCGGCCGTTTGCGCGGAGCGGACTGCGTCGAGGGCGGCGACGACGGGAGCGCCGCGGGCTGCGGCTTGCCGTGGGCGGCTCGGCCCGGCCGCGCGGGCTCGGGCTCGCCGGCACGACCGGGTTCACCCGTCCGGTCGGGCTCGGCCGGGTCTTGGACGCCCACGGTGAGGTCGGCGAGGTAGGTGGCCGCCAACTCGTCGTAGATCGGTGTTGAGCTCACATTTCGGAATCCTGTCCGGCTACGGCCCGCAGCGCTCCTCTTCTCACTCCTGTGGGTTACCCATCGGCCGGAGGTCGACCGCATTCTTGCGGAGATCACCTCGGGTCTGACCTGTGTGGACGATCGCGTTTCCGCTGCACGGGACCGATCATGACCCAGATCACCCGCGTGATCGCGAAGTTCGTGGTTGGAAGGCGGTAACAGGGGTACTCCTACTCACGATGAGGGCGTAGGCGGCCATCACCCCCCCATGGCCGCCTGACAAGTCCCGGCCGGGCTCTACTCCCCCCCAAGAGCCTGGCCGGGCGCCTCATCCCCCTCTTCCGCCCCGTGTTCCGGGGCGCCTGGCCGGAACGCCGTGAACGGCGGAGCTCCGGCCCCGCCGTCCCGAACGCCTAGCGGCCGCCGTCGACCGGCGCCCTGCGCCACGCCGCCGCGCACAGCGCCGCCCAGCACAACGTGACCAGCGCCGACTTGCGCCGGGCGGCCGCCGTGGGCAGGGCGGAGCCGAACACGACTGCGTCCGACGCGTCGGTCGCCACCCGTGCCGCCAACGCCACGCGCAGGGGACGTCCGGCGGGCGCGAGCACCATCGCGAGGCCCGACACCAGGTCCCGCGTCCCGACCGCCCGCACCACCGTCCGCAGCCCCGGCGTCGCCCGCAGGCCGGTCGGCCCGGTCATCAGCTCCGGTCGCACGACGAGGGCCGCGCCGAAGGCCGCCGTCGCCGCGCCGAGCGCGCGCGGAAACCCCGTCGCCTTCTGGGAACGCTTCCAGATCGCGGTCACGGTCAACCTCCCGGCGGTGTGCGCCGCGCCGGCGCCCGGTGCGGCGGCTGGCGGACCTGCGGCGGTTCCGGCGGGTCCGGTGTGGACAACGTGACCGGCTCGTCCGGCGAGACGACGACCGGGACGCCGTGGTGGCGCGTGTGCAGCGGGCCGCCCGACACGATCCGGTACGTGACCGAGCCCGGCTCGACCTCCACCGCGAACCGCGTGCCGCGGAACCCCATCCGGAACGCCATCCGGCTCAGCCCCGGCGGCAGGCGCGGCGCGAACGACAGCTCGCCGTCGTGGTCCCGCATCCCGCCGAACCCGGCGACCATGCCGACCCACGCGCCCGCCAGCGACGCCATGTGCAGTCCGTTGTGGACGTTGCGGTGCAGGTCGTGCAGGTCGGTGAACGCCGCCTCGGCCAGGTAGTCGTACGCCAGCCGCAACGCGCCGACCTCGGCGGCCAGCACGGCCTGCGTCCCCGCCGACAGGGACGAGTCGCGCACCGTCCGCGAGTCGTAGTACGCGAAGTTGCGGGCCTTCTGCAACGGGGTGAACGCGTCGCCGCGCACGTGCATGGCCAGCACCAGGTCCGCCTGCTTGACCACCTGCTTGCGGTATAGGTCGAAGTACGGCCGGTTGAGCAGCAGCGGGTACTCGTCCGGGTCGGTGCCGTCGAAGTCCCACTCGGCGTGCGAGGTGAACCCCTCGGCCTGCTCGTGCACGCCGAGCAGCGTGTCGAACGGGATCACCATCCCGTCGGCCGCCTTCCGCCAGTCCGCCACCTCGTCGGCCGTCACGTCCAGCCGGTCGGCCACGTCGGGGTGCCGGTCGCACGCCTCCGCCGCCTCGCGCAGGTTCTTCTGCGCGATCAGGTTGGTGTAGACGTTGTTGTCCACCACCGCCGAGTACTCGTCGGGGCCGGTCACGCCGTCGACGCGGAACCCGCCGTGCTGGTCGTGGTGCCCGAGCGACGTCCACAGCCGCGCCGTCTCCACCAGGATCTCGGCGCCGCACTCGCGCTCGAACGCGGTGTCGCCGGTCGCGTTCACGTACTGCGCCACGGCGTGCGAGACGTCGCCGCTGACGTGGAACGCGGCCGTGCTCGCGGGCCAGTACGCCGAGCACTCCGCGCCGCTGATCGACCGCCACGGGAACGCCGCCCCGGCCTGCCCCAGCACCTCGGCCCGCTCCCGCGCCTTCGGCAGCGTCGAGTGCCGCCACCGCAACGCGTCCCGCGCCGCCTCCGGCACCGTGTACGCC
This sequence comes from Saccharothrix hoggarensis, assembly GCF_042678885.1. Classification (GTDB taxonomy): domain Bacteria; phylum Actinomycetota; class Actinomycetes; order Mycobacteriales; family Pseudonocardiaceae; genus Actinosynnema; species Actinosynnema hoggarensis. The sequence continues at coordinate 41,369 of NZ_JBHTLK010000015.1, read as the reverse complement.
AGCACGGGCAGCACGAACATCTCGGTGTCCCAGAACGCGTGCCCGTCGTAACCCGGCCCGGTGAGCCCCTTGCCCGGGATCGCCCGCGTCTCACCGCGCACCGCCGCCTGCATGATGTGGAACAACGCGAACCGCAGCGCCTGCTGGAGCTCGTCGTCGCCGTGCACCTCGATGTCGGCGACCTCCCAGAAGTCGTCGAGGAACCGCCGCTGCTCGGCCAGCAGGCCCTCCCACCCGGTCTGCCGCGCGCCCGCCAGCGCCGCCTCCACCTGCGCCCGCAGCGCCGGCACCGACCGCTGCGCGGACCAGCCGTAGCCCAGGTACTTCACCAGCCGCAGCCTCCCGCCCGCGGGCACGTCCACGGCGGCGGTGAACCGGGCCAGGTCGCCCTCGGCGCGCATCTCGGTGCGGACGCCGTCCTCGACCTCCAGCTCGTGGTCCATCGCGGCGGCCATCCGCAGGCCCGAGTTGCGCGCGTGGTGCGCCAGCACCGCCCGGTAGTCCACGGCGTGCGCGAAGTCCGACACCAGCGGCTCGTTCAGCGCGGCGGCCACCCGCGGGTCGTCGCTGTCGTGCTCCACGGGCTCGTTGGCCAGCAGGTCCGACTGCACGACCAGCTGCACGTCCTCGCTCGGCACCACCTCGTAGTGGATCGCCGCGACGGCCCGCTGCGTCAGCGACACGAGCCGCTCGCTGCGCACCGTCACGCGCCGCCCGGTCGGCGACTCCCACTCCGTGCGGCGGCGCAGCGTGCCCGTGCGGAAGTCCAGCTCCCGCTGGTGGGCGTGGGCGCGCCCGTACCGCATGTCCAGCGGCTCGTCCTCCACCAGCAGCCGGATCACCTTGCCGTCGGTGACGTTGACGACCGTCTCGCCCGCCTCGGGGTAGCCGTAGCCCGACTCGCCGTACGGCAGCGCGTGCGCCTCGTAGAAGCCGTTCAGGTACGTCCCGGGCAGGCCGCGCGGCTCGCCCTCGTCCAACGTGCCGCGCAACCCCAGGTGGCCGTTGGACAGCGCGAACACCGACTCGGTGCGCCGCAGCTGGTCCACCGCCAGCCCGTCCCACCGCAGCAACCAGGGGTGGATCTCCCAACCGCTCACAGCAACTCCGCGAGGTCTTCGACCACGACGTCCGCCCCGTGCGCCAGCAGCGCCTCGCGCTGACCCGTCCGGTCCACGCCCACCACGTGCCCGAAACCGCCCGCCCGGCCCGCTTCCACGCCCGACAGCGCGTCCTCGAACACGGCCGCGTGCTCCGGCCGCACGCCGAGCAGCCGCGCGCCCACCAGGAACGAGTCCGGCGCGGGCTTGCCCTTCAACCCGTCGCGGCTGATCACCACGCCGTCCACCAGCGCCCGCACGAACGGCGTGAGGCCCGCCGCGTCGAGGACCTTCCGGGCGTTCGCCGACGACGTCACCACGCCGATGCCGAGCCCCGAGTCCTCCACGGCGCGCAGGTACGGCGCCGTGCCGGGGTACGGCAGCACGCCCTCGTGCCGGATGATCGCCTCCAGCAGGTCGTTCTTCCGGTTTCCCACGCCGTGCACGGTGTCCGCGTCGGGAGGGTCGTCCGGCGACCCCTCGGGCAGCGTGATCCCGCGTGACGCCAGGAACTCGCGCACCCCGTCGTACCGGGGCCTGCCGTCCACGAACCTGAGGTAGTCCGACTCGGCGAACGGCGGCTCGCCGCGCGGTCGGAGGAAGTCGTCGAAGGTGCGCCGCCAGGCCCGGCGGTGCAGGACGGCCGTGCTGGTCAGCACGCCGTCGAGGTCGAAGAGACAGGCGGTGATCGCGTCAGGCAGTCCCAAGGCCATGTCCCGTGTCTACCCCGTCCGGCTCCGGGGTACCCGCTGGCGGACACACTCCTCGTCGGAGGGACACGTCATGGGCAAGCCCCGCGTGCTGGTCGTCGGTACGGGCTTCGCCGGCTACCACTGCCTGCGCACGCTGGAACGCGTGCTGCCCCGCGACGCCGCCGAGCTGGTGGCGCTCAACCCCACCGACTACATGCTGTACGTGCCGCTGCTGCCCGAGGTCGCGGGCGGTTCGCTCGACCCGCGCCGGGTCGCCGTGCCGCTGCGGCCCAAGCTGCCGCGCACGCGGCTCGTGCAGGGGCACGCCACCGGTGTGGACCTGGGCGCGCGGACGTGCACCCTCGTCGACATCGAGGGCCGCGAGCAGGTGCTGGAGTGGGACCGGATCGTGCTCACGTCCGGCTCCGTCACCCGGCTGATGTCGATCCCCGGCGTGGCCGAGCACGCGCTCGGGTTCAAGTCGGTCGCCGAGGCCGTGTACCTGCGCGACCACGTGCTGCGGCAGGTCGAGCTGGCCGAGCAGGCGACCGACCCGGCCGAACGGGCGGCGCGCGCCACGTTCGTGGTCGTCGGCGCCGGCTACACGGGCACCGAGCTGGTGGCCCAGGGCCAGCAGCTGACCCGCTCGGCGCTGCGCGGCCGGACCGGGCTGTCGGAGTCCGACGTCAAGTGGGTGCTGGTCGACATGGCGCCGCGGGTGCTGCCGGGGCTGGACGAGCGGCTGTCCGGCCCGGCGGCCCGGGTGCTGCGGGGACGCGGCGTCGACGTGCGGCTGGAGACGAGCGTCGAGGCCGTCACCGGGTCGTGCGCGCGGCTGACCGACGGCAAGGAGATCCCGACTCGGACCGTGGTGTGGTGCGTCGGCGTGCGGCCGGACCCGCTAGTGGAGGCCGTCTCCCTGGCCACGGTGAAGGGCCGGCTCGTCGTCGACCCGACGCTGGCCGTGCCGACGCACCCGCACGTGTTCGCGGCGGGCGACGTGGCCGCCGTGCCGGACGTGTTCAACGACGGCAAGCCGACGCCGATGACGGCGCAGCACGCGCAGCGGCAGGGGAAGCTGGCCGCCCGCAACGTCGCGGCGTCCCTGGGTCACGGCGCCGTGGGGACCTACCAGCACCGCGACCTCGGTTTCGTGGTGGACCTGGCCGGCTCGCAGGCCGTCGCCGACCCGCTGCACATCCCGCTGACCGGGCTGCCGGCGAAGGTCGTGGCCCGCGGCTACCACCTGCTGGCCATGCCGGGGAACCGGCTGCGGGTGGCCGTCGACTGGCTCACCGACCTCCTCGCCCGCCGCCAGGTCGTGCAGTTCGGCCTGGTCCCCGAGGCGGGCGTGCGGTTGGGTGACGCCGAGAAGGTCGGCGCCGCGGCGAGGTGAGGGCGGACCGGTCTCCCGGCGGGCTGCTCCTCGCGCGGGCTCGTCCTCAAGACAGGATTCTCAGGGCTGGATTCTCAGATCAGGATTCTCAGGGGCAGGGTCCTCAGGCGGGCTTCAGCGGGTCGTGGCCGATCGACATCAGGCGGTGCCTCCAGTGCGCCTCGCCCGCGGTCGGCTCCAGGTCGTCCCGCCGCTGCTCGTGGACCCGCTCCACGACCTTCCGCATCACCTTGACGTCCTCGGTGGTCAGGTCGGTGCGCCGCTTGCGCAGGACCCGCAGCACCTCCTGGCCGGTCGGTGTCCCGGCCTGGTCGGGCAGGGCCTCGCTGTCCTCGTCCGCCGAGCGGGTGCGCAGCCAGTCCTCCAGTTCGTGCGAGGTCATGTTCACTACGCGGTGGAACTCGTCCCACAGGGTGTCGGTCATGGGGGAGAGGGTTGCCACTCCGGACCGGCGTGAAACGGCCGCGTTCGATCTCTTTGCACGACCCGAACACGGGCCGCACGCGGCCCGCACCCGCGACCGCGATCGTGGTCCGCATGACCACATGGATTCGCCGCGTCGCCGTCGTCGCGACCGCCGTGCTCGGGTTCGCCCCCACGGGCGTCGCGACCGCCCAGGACACCACCTACGCGCCCGTCACCCTCAGCCCCGAGCAGGTGAAGCAGCTCTGCGAGGAGCGCCTGCCGCGGATCGAGGACCGCGTCTCCCGGCTCACCACCCGCATCAACGGCGGGCCCGACGTGCCCGGCTCGACCGCGTGGCTCCGGGCGCAGTCGCAGCAGGCGCGCGACGCGGGCCGCACCGCCCGCGCCGCGCGGCTGGACCAGCGCGCGTCACGGCGCGGCGAGCAGCTGACCAGGCTCGGCGACGCCCAGCACCGCGTCGACGCGTTCCAGGCCGAGCACTGCGGCGGCGGCAAGTGAGGACCCTCGCGGCCACCGTCGTCCTGCTGTTCTCCCTGATCGGGTGCCGCGCCGACGGCACGGCGCCCGCCGACCCCGGCTTCGACGGCGTCGAGGCCACCCTCGACGGCGTCGAGTCCGACGTCTCGGAACCCTGACGTCGTCAGGTCACGTCCGGGGCGTACTGGGCCGTGGCGGCGGCGACGGCCGCCGCCAGCTCGTCCTCCGTCGCGGCGCCCGACTCCTCCACCGCCGCCTTCCACAGCTCGATGGACCCGAGGTTGAACCGCTGGGTCTCCGGCGCGTTGGCGGCGGCCACCGGGTCGTCGCCCTCCTGTACCTCGCCCGCGAGGTACAGGCCGAGGCCGAGGAAGCCGCCGTCCCAGCCGGGTCCGACGAACAGCGCGCCCGCGCCGCTGCCGGCCAGCGCCTTCGGCACCGTGTGCTCCAGCTCGACCGTCGTCCGGTCGTCGTCCTCGGCGGTGAGGCGCAGTTCCACGACGCTGGTCGGGTCGCCGAACGTGACGCGCAGGAGCTTCGGCGGCGAGCAGGTGAGGATGTCACCGCCCGCGTTGCCCTCCAGCTGGAACGCGCCGCCCTCGCGCAGGTCGCCGCTGATCGGCATGAACCAGCGCTTGAGCCGGTCCGGGTCGGTCACCGCGTCCCACACGTCCTCCGCGGCGGCGTCGTAGGTGCGGCGCAGCACAACGCCCACCGTGTCGGTCGTGCCGGCGCGCACCTCTCGGTGCACGGCCTTGAGGTGGTCGGCGAGGTCGATCACTGTGGTTCCTCCTTGAGTCGCCTCTCGCGCTTGCCGCGCGCGAGTTCGGTGGCCAGCGCGTCGAGGTGGCCGCTCCAGAACCGGCGGAACCGGTCGAGCCACTCGTCCACCTCGCGCAGGCCTTGGTCGTCCACGGCGTAGAGACGCCGGGTGCCCTCCGCGCGGACGCGGGCGAAGCCGTTCTCGCGCAGCACCCGCAGGTGCTGGGAGACCGCCGGTTGCGAGATGCCGAACTCCCGGCGGACCACCTCCGTGACCGCGCCGGAGGTCCGCTCGCCGTCGGCGAGCAGCTCCAGGATGCGGCGGCGGACGGGATCGCCGAGGACGTCGAACGCGTGCACGACCAGCATCTTTCAGGCCAGGCTTATATAAGTCAAATCTTAGTCTCCGGAATTGTCGGTGGTCGGTGGCACTATCTCGAACGGATGTTCGGTACGCGTTCGAAGGGAGCCATGCGATGCGAGTTCGACTAGATCCCCGTCAGTGGCCCGGCCGTGTCATCCCCGAGACCGACGCCGAGATCGACACGGCGGTCGAGGCGTTCTGCCTCCGCGCGACCTGGCCCGATGCCCACCGCGCCGCCGTGCGCCGGGTCGTCGAGCCGTGGTTCGCCGAGGGGTGGAGCGTCGATGCCCTGCTCGCGGCGGTCGACCGCAGGCCTGACGGCACCAGGCAGGGCAGCCCGAGGAACCGCGACCAGGTAGCGCACGACTTCCTCCGTGCGCGGCTGAGGTCGTGGTGGCAGGGGGGCGCGCTCCGGGCGCGCCCCCCGGTGGCCGGCATGACGCTGGGCGCGTGGTGGCGCGTGAACCGGCGCAACGCCCGGCTGACCCAGCCGCGCCCGCCGCGGCCGTTGAGCGCGGCCGGGACGTTGGCGCGCGAGCAGTCGCGGGAGCGCGTGCGGGCCAGGCTGAAGGACCCGGTGGAGCGGTCGCGGGAGCTGGCGCGGCGGCGGCAGGAGGTGCTGGACAGCCTGCTCGTGCCGGGGCAGCGGACGCCGACGTTCGACGACGCGCGCAAGCTGCTCGCCGACGTGCGGCTGCCGGCGCACCCGGTGTGCAGCAGGTGCGGCTGCCGGCAGGGGGTGCTGCCCCACGCGGCCTGACGCGTCCCGATCTCCGGGCTGCGGGTATCCTCCCGCCCGTGGTCCGGTGCTGATCCCCCACCTGGTGGCGTGTGCGGCTCGTCGGGACCCTTCAGATCAACGTCCTGTCCCGCTAGCAGTGGTCGTAGGAGTGGCAGTGTTCTGGTCGTTCATCGTCCCGTTCGTCCTGTGCGTCCTGGCATTCCTGGCGGGTGGGTTGCTCACCAGGCAGCGGCTCAACGCCACCATCCGCGACCTGCGCGCGCAGCTTGACGCGCGCCCCGCCGCGCCCGCTGCCGCCGTCGTGATCCCGGAACAGACCGCGCCCGCCGAGGAGTCCGAGCCGGTCGAGGCCCCGGCCAAGGCCGAGGCTGCGGTCGAGTCCACTCCGGACGTTGTGGTGGCGGCCGACACCGCGCCCGAGGTCGAGGTCGTCGCGGTGCCGGACAGTGCCTCTGTGTCGGAGGTTGCCGCCAAGGCCGAGACCGCCCCCAAGGCCGAGACCGCCCCCGAGGCCGAGATCGCGGCCGTGCCGGAGGTCGCTCCCAAGGCCGACATCGCGTCCGAGCCCGAGGTCGCCGCTGTGCCGGAGGTCGCTCCGGTGGCCGAGACCGAGCCCGAGACCGAGACCGCTGCGGCGCGGGAGGTTGTCGCGGCGCCGGAGGTCGCTCCCGTGGCCGAGTCCGAGACCGCGCCTGAGGCCGAGACCGCGCCGGAAGCCGCCCCGGTCGCCGTGGCCGAGGCCGTGCCGGTGGCCGAGGTCGTCGAGCGGGTCGAGGTGACCGAAGGCCCTGCCGCCGTGCCCGCCGAGACGGTGTCCTCCGAGACGGTGCCCGCCGAGACGGTGTCCTCCGAGACGGTGCCCGCCGAGGCGGTGCCCGCCGAGACCGTCGCGGCGGGAGCGGTGGTGGCGGGAGTCGGCGTGGACGCCGAGGAGGAGTGCGAGGTCAAGGGCAGCTCCAAGTCGATGATCTTCCACACGCCCGACTCGCCGTACTTCAAGCGCATGAAGGGCGACGTCACGTTCCGCTCGATCGCCGAGGCGGAGCGCGCCGGTTACACGCGGTGGACCCCGAAGACCAAGGCCGGCGCGTCGTCGTCGCAGTGACGACGCCCTGCCCCTGACCCCTGGTTCCTCCCCGTGGACGTCGGTTGCGGGGAGTAGGGTCGCCCCGCTCGGGTATCCACCGATCGGGGTGACCTGATGCCAACGCGGGACTTGATCGTCGTCGGCGCTTCCGCCGGAGGTGTGGAAGCGCTGCGCACCTTCGTCGCCGGTCTGCCCGGCGACCTGGACGCCGCCGTGGCCGTGGTCCTCCACCTGCCCGCGGGTGGCACCAGCGCGCTCGCCGGCATCCTCAACCGCGCGGGCCCGCTGCCCGCCGTCAACGCGTCCGACGGGATGGCCCTGCGGCGTGGCCGCGTGCACGTCGCACCGCCCGACCACCACCTCCTCGTGGTCGACGGCGCCGTGCACCTGTCGCACGGGCCGACCGAGAACGGCCACCGGCCCGCCGTCGACGCCCTGTTCCGCTCCGCCGCCTCCGCGCACGGCGCGCGCGTCATCGGCATCGTCCTCTCCGGCGCGCTGGACGACGGCACGGCCGGCATGATCACGATCGCCGCCCGGGGCGGCCTCACCGTCGTCCAGGACCCGGACGACGCGCTCTACGCCGGGATGCCCACGAGCGTGCTGCGGCACGTCAAGGCCGACCACGTGCTGCCCGCCGCGAAGATGGGAGCCCTGCTGGAGGACTGCGTCGGGGTCGCCGTGGACGACCAGCCGGCCGAGGACCGCTCGCGGGATGACCCCATCCCCGGAAATGGCCACCCCGGGGAGGACCGCTCGCGCGAGGACCGCCCCGGCAGGGACCGCCTCGGCACTGCGGACCTGGCCCGCCGCGAGACCGCGATCTCCGCCGCCGACGGCGGCGTGCACGCCGATGAGGTGATCCCGTTGGGCAGACCGTCCACCTTCAGCTGCCCTGACTGCTCCGGAGCGCTGGTCGAGCTGAACGCGGAGCCGAAGCGCTTCCGCTGCCAGGTGGGCCACGCCTGGACCGCCGAAGCGCTGCTCGACGCGCAGGGCGTGGCGTTGGAGAAGGCCGTGTGGACGGCGCTGCGCACGTTGGAGGAGAAGGCGAACCTCGCCCGCCGGATGCGGGGTGACGCCCACGCGCGCGGCGCGGACCTGCTGGTCCGCCGCTTCGAGCGCACCGAGGAGGAAGCGGCGCACGCCGCCGACGTGCTGCGCCGCCACCTGCTGTCCGGCACGTTCACGCGACCCGCTGACGAGGAGACGGCCACGTGACCGCCCTGGCGCTCAACCGGACCGAGGTCGACGGCGCGGTGGTGGTCCGCCCGACCGGCCTGCTGGACCTGACCACCTACCGCGACCTGCGCGACGGGCTGCTGAAGTGCGCGGCCGGCCAGCCGCGGGCGGTCATCGTGCGGCTCGCCGACGGGTTCCGCTGCGCGACGCCCGCGTTCATGTCGGTCTTCACGACGGTGTGGATGAGGGTGTCGGAGTGGCCGGGCGTGCCGATCCTGCTGGTCGGCGAGTCGCCCGAGCACCGCGAGGTGCTCGACAGCGGCGGCGGTGGACGCCTGGTGCCCCGGTTCACCGCGCTGGACTCGGCGCTGGCCGCGCTCGACCAGCCTCTCGATCGTCGGCGCGACGAGATCCACCTGCCCGAGGCGTTGGTGAGCGGCCTGCTGGCGCGCGACTTCGTCCGCGAGGCGTGCGGCCGGTGGCGGGTCGACCACCTGGCCGAGAGCGCCGTCACCGTGGCCACCGAACTGGTCGAGAACGCCGTGCGGCACGCCCGGTCGGCGCCCGTGCTGCGGCTGGAGCTGCGCGGCGGCCGGCTCACCATCGCGGTGCGCGACGACAGCCCCGAGGTGCCGGAGCAGCGGGAGGCCGAGGCGCTGCGCCCGGGCGGGCGCGGCATCACCATCATCGCCTCGCTGAGCCGGATCTGGGGTTGCTCGCCGTGGCCGCGCGGCGGCAAGGTCGTGTGGGCCGTCCTCGGTGACTGACGCCGGTCCCGGCCGGCGCCGTGATCGGGCGACGGCCCGCGGGCCGGGTAGCGTTCCCGGCGTGACCGAGCACCAGCCGCCGGACGAGGACTTCGAAGAGGTGCTGCGCTACCTCAAGGAGTCGCGCGGCTTCGACTTCACCGGCTACAAGCGCGCCAGCCTGATGCGCCGGGTCCGCCACCGGATGAGCCAGGTGGGCATCGACAGCCACACCGACTACATCGACCACCTGCAGGTCGACCCGGACGAGTTCAACGCGCTGTTCAACACGATCCTCATCAACGTCACCGGCTTCTTCCGCGACCCCGAGGCGTGGGACCACCTGCGGGACGAGGTGGTGTCGACCATGCTCGCCGAGCGCGGCCCCGACGAGCCGATCCGGGTGTGGAGCGCGGGCTGCGCGTCGGGCGAGGAGGCGTACACCCTCGCGATGGTGCTGGCCGAGGCGCTGGGCCCGGAGCGGTTCCGCCGGCGGGTCAAGATCTACGCCACCGACGTGGACGCCGACGCGCTCGTCCAGGCCCGGCAGGCGGTGTACGCGCCGCGCGACCTGGAGGGCGTGCCGGCGGACCTGGTGACCAAGTACTTCGAGCCGCACAACGGGCGCCTCGCGTTCCGCAAGGACCTCCGCCGCACGGTGATCTTCGGCCGCAACGACCTGGTGCAGGACGCGCCGATCTCCCGCATCGACCTCCTGGTGTGCCGCAACACCCTGATGTACTTCAACCAGGAGACGCAGGCCAAGATCCTCGGCCGGTTCCACTTCGCGCTGACCCCGCGCGGCGTGCTGTTCCTCGGCAAGGCCGAGATGCTGCTCAGCCACGGCCGCCTGTTCGACCCGGTCGACCTCAAGCGGCGGATCTTCCGCCGCGCCAACGGCGCCGGCGCGGTCGCGTCGAGCTTCGTCGCGCACGCGTTCCTCGAGGACCGCCGGATCGACGTGGGCGGGCTGGACCAGCTGCGGGAGCACGCGTTCTCGGCCAGCCCGGTGGCGCAGGTGGTGGTCAACGCCGAGGACGTGCTGGTGCTCGCGAACCGGCAGGCGGAGACGGTGTTCGGGCTCGGCCGCCAGGACGTCGGCCGCCCGCTGCGCGACCTCGACCTGTCGTACCGGCCGGTGGAGCTGCGCGGTTACGTCGCGCAGGTCCGGGCCGAACGCCGCGCCGTGCGGGTCAAGGAGGTGTCGTGGCAGCGGCCGGGCGGCGACCAGGTGTGGTTCGAGGTGAACCTCAACCCGCTGATCGGCCCGGACGGCGGGGTCATCGGGATCTCCATCGTCTTCCACGACGTCACGGCCACGCGCCGGCTGCTGGACGACCTCGAGTACGCCAACCAGCAGCTGGAGTCGGCGTACGAGGAGCTGCAGTCGACCAACGAGGAGCTGGAGACCACCAACGAAGAACTCCAGTCCACTGTGGAGGAGCTGGAGACGACGAACGAGGAGCTCCAGTCCACCAACGAGGAACTGGAGACGATGAACGAGGAGTTGCAGTCGACCAACGACGAACTCCAGACGATCAACGACACCCTGCGCGACCGGACCCGCGAGCTGGACCAGGTCAACGACTTCCTGGAGTCGATCCTCACCTCGCTGCGCGCCGGCGTGATCGTGCTCGACACGCGGATGCGCGTCATCGCGTGGAACCGGGGCGCGGAGGAGCTGTGGGGCGTGCGGCGGGACGAGGCCGAGGGGGAGCACCTGCTCAACCTCGACATCGGGCTGCCGCTGGAAGAGGTGCGGCCCGTGGTGTGGCAGGCGTTGGCCGACGCGTCCTTCCTCACCGAGATCAAGCTGAGCGCGATCAACCGCAAGGGCCGCGACGTGGTGGTGCGGGTGGTGTGCGGCTCGCTGCGGTCCAACGCGGGCGAGGCCAACGGCGCGATCCTCGTGATGGAGGAGAGCGGCTGACCGCGTGCCCGGCGACGGGCTGCGCGGCCGGCCGGCCCGCGACCCCGCCGGGTCGGGACCGGCCGGCGCTCAGCTCGCCGCGCCGACCGCCGGGATGATCGTGAACTGTCTGGTCAGGTCGGTCAGCTCCAACGGGCGCAGGACTGCCTTGGTGGTCGCCACCAGCTGTAAGGCCGCACCCGTCGCCTCGCAGTCCGCGAGCAGGCCGATGAGCAGGTTGATGCCGGTCGACCCGAGGAACGTCACACCGTCGAGGTCGAGCACCAGCGTCCGCACCGCGTCGTCCAGCCGCTCGCGGACGAAGTCCTCGACCACCGGCACGGTCGCCATGTCCAGCTCGCCGACGACTTCGGCGACCACCACGCCCGCGGCGGGCTCTCTCGCCGTGAGCGTGACGGCGTCGGTGAAATCGTCCATGGTCCACCCCTGGGTGCGGTCGGGCAGGATGCGGCTGTCTGCTCAACCGCGTCAAGCCTAGGCCCAAGGGAACCGGCGCCGCCCATCAGGACGGGTGTAGCTCCTTCGCCAGCTCCTGCTTGCTCATCCCGGAGGCGCCGGACAGGCCGGCGTTGCGGGCCTGGGCCAGCAGTTCCTCGCGCGTCTCCTCGCCCGGCCGGTCGCCCAGGTGCCGGGCCCGGCTCTCCGCGAACGCCCGCCCCAGCTCCTCGCGCCGCTGGTCGTCCAGCCGCTCCCGCATGCCGGGCAGGACCGTCGACTCCTCTTCCTCGACGTGGTGCGTCACGGCCTCGACCAGCTCGCGCAGCGCCTCGTCGAAGGCCGGGGACGTCGGGTCCGCCTCGGCGAGCCGCAGCAGCAGCCGCTCGGCCTCGGCGTGCTCCTCCTGGCTGTGCTCGACCTCCTCGGTCTCGCCCGCCTCGTCCTTCGCGACCGGGTAGACCTCGGCCTCCTCGGCGCGGCTGTGGGCGGTGAGCACGGCCGTCAGCACGGGCACGAGCAGCGGTCGCTTCTCCGGGTGGTTCTCCAGCTCGGCGAACAGGCGCTCGACCTCGCGGTGGTCCTGCATGATCAGGTCGACTACGTCGGGCATATCTCCTCCGTCACGCGTGTGTGGCGGGGGAGTACCCGGGAATCAGCCGACCACGCGCCGGATCACGTTGACCGGTCCGATCGACTCGATGTCCTGGATCTTCACCGGCACGCCCTCGGTGGACGCGTGCACGGCGCGGATGCCGTCGATCGCCATCGCCACGTGCGTCTGGCCCGTGTAGTAGATGATCAGGTCGCCGGCCTTGACGTCGTTGCGCGACACCGACCGCCCGATCGTCGCCTGCCCGTACGTGGTGCGGGGGATGGAGATCCCCACCGACCGGTACGCCGCCTGCATCAGGCTGGAGCAGTCCCACGTGTCCGGGCCGTTCGCGCCGAAGACGTACCGCTCGCCGCGCTGCGCCAGCGCGAACGCCAGGGCCTGGCCGGCCTGGCCCGGCGGCACCGCGATCTGGCTCATGTCGCCCGCGTTGTTCAACGCGGCCCGCTCGGCCGAGCTGAGCGAGCGGTAGGCCTCGCGCGCCTCGGTGACCTGCGCGTCGAGGGCGGACTTGCGCTGGTCGATGTCGACGATCGCCTTGTTCGCGGCGTCGGCGGCCTCGGTGGCGCGGCGGGCCGCGTCGTGCGCCTGGTCCACGGCGTCGCCGAGGTTCCGCAACGCCTCGGCGTTGTCGCCGGCGAGCACGCCGAGCGCGGACATGCGGTTCAGGAAGTCCTGCTGCGAGTCGCTGACCAGCAGCGCGGACAGCTGGTTGAACCGGGCGCCCTCGAACGACGCCTCGGTGAGCAGGTCGACCTGGCCGCGCAGCGTCTCCTGGGCCTGCTCGGCGGCGTCGAGGTCGCGGTTGGCCTGGTCGAGCGCGCCCTGGGCGTTGGTCAACGCCTCCTGCGCGCGGAGGTGCTCCTCGTTCAGCGCCTCGGCCTGCGTGGACAGCTCGTTGTACTTGCGCAACGCCTCGGAGGCGTTCGGCGGCGTGACCGGGTCGGCCGCGGCGTGGGGGGTGATCGGCAGGGCCGTCGCGATGAGAGCGGTGACGGCGGTGGCCGTCAGGGCGGCGCGGACGGTGCGCTGAGCAGGTTTCGACGCCACGGTCGCGCGGTCCTCCTCGAAGCAGGGGCGTGCCCCGAACGGGTTACTCCCCGGTCAGGTCTCGGACAGGTTACGGAACCGGCCTCGGCCGGTCCACGAGGGGTCCGGTTTCGGGCACGACTTCGTCCCCGCCGGCTGGTGGCGGGGACGGGCGGCTTTCCGGACGGGTGGCTCCTCAGACGAGCCCGACGAGGTCCGTCCGGCCGCCGGGGTGGTCCACGGCCCGGCCCGCGGCGGCGGTGGCGAGGCGGCCCGCGTCCGCCGGGTGGTCGCCGCGCGCCAGGGCGACGGTCAGCGCGGCGACGAAGGCGTCACCGCCGCCGGTCGTGTCCACGACGTGCTCCCCGGTCAACGGGATCACGGCCGCGTCGTCCGGCCACACAAGCACGTTCGCCTCGCCGGGCACCTCCAGCGCCACCACCGAAGGCCCTCGCCCGACCAGCTCGCGCCCGGCCCGCAGCGCCGCGTCGACCCCGGTGATCCGCCGCCCCGTCAACGCCTCCGCCTCGCCGTGGTCGGCGCGCACGACGTCGGCGGCGGACAGCAGCTCGGCCTCGTGGCCGTCCGGCGCGCCGTCCAGCACGACCAGGCCCCGTGCGGCGCGGACCGCGGCCAGCGCCGCCTCGGCGGGCTGCTCCAGCTGCACGACGACGGCGTCCGCGCCGGCGATCAGGGCGGACGCGGCGCGCACGTCGTCCGCCGTCACCAGGGTCGGCTCGGGGACGTCCTGGAGGTACCGGTACTCGCCGTCGCAGACGACGTCCACGATCAAGGCGGTCCGGGTGGCTTCCCGCCGCACGACCGCGGTGGTCGCTACGCCGTCCGCGCCCAGCCGCTCGACCAGCAGGCCGCCCTCCCGGTCGTCCCCGACGACGCCCACCAGCGCCGCCGTTGCGCCGAGCTGCCTGGTGCCGCGGGCGATGTTCGCGCCCTTGCCGCCGAGCACTTCGCGGCGTTCCCGAACCCTCGCCGAGGCGCCCGATCCGGGCACTTCGGGCACCACGAGGACCAGGTCACGGGCTATCTGGCCGATCACCGCGATCCGCATGCCGGAGCGGTACCCGGCGGTCACCAGTTGAAACGGGCCGTTGACGTGTGGTCACCCGTAGTGCGATCGTAATTCTGGGAGCGCTCCCAGCCCGACATCCACTCGCTGACAGATCACCGTCGATCTGAAGGAGACATCCTTGCGACTCAAGCGCTTAGGGGCGTTGGCCGTGGCCGCGCTCGGCATCGTCGGTGTTACCAGCGTGTTCGTCCAGAGCGGCGTCGCGGTGGCACACGGTTCGATGACGTATCCCCCCAGCCGCACCTACGCCTGCTACGAAGACGGCAGGATCGGCGGCGGTGGCGGCGACCTCAACCCGACGAACCCGGCGTGCGTCGCCGCGGTGCAGATCGGCGGGAAGCAGCCCCTGTGGGACTGGTACGGCAACCTCATCAGCCTGGCCGGCGGACGGCACCGCGAGATCATCGCCGACGGCGACCTCTGCGGTCCGACCACCAAGTACGACGCCTACAACCTGGCCCGCAACGACTGGCCGGTGACCACCCTCCGGGCGGGCGCGCCGATCAACTTCAAGTACAACGCGTGGGCGCCGCACCCCGGCCGCTGGGACCAGTACGTCACCCGCGACGGCTTCGACGTCACCCAGCCGCTGAAGTGGTCCGACCTGGAGCCCGTGCCGTTCGACAGCATCACGAACCCGCCGCTGGGCAACGGCGAGTACTCGTGGAACGGCACCCTGCCCAACAAGACCGGCCGCCACATCATCTACTCGATCTGGCAGCGCAACGACAGCCCCGAGGCGTTCTACAGCTGCTCGGACGTGATCTTCACGGGCGGCGGCGGCGGTGACACCCAGGCGCCCACCGCGCCCGGCGCGCCCACGGCCACCGCCTCGTCCACCTCGGTCTCGCTGAGCTGGGCGGCGGCGTCGGACAACACCGCGGTCAGCGGCTACACGGTGTACCGGGAGGCGGGCGCCACGGACGTGGCCGTCGCGACCAGCACGGGCACCACGGCCACGGTCACGGGCCTCACCGCGAGCACCGCGTACCAGTTCTACGTGGTGGCGCGGGACGCGGCGGGCAACACCTCGCCGCCGTCGGCCGCGGTGTCGGTGACGACCACCGCCGGCGGCGGCACGACGCCCGGCGCGTGCGCCGTGACGTACACCGTGGGCAGCTCGTGGTCCGGCGGCTTCACCGCGAACGTGTCGGTGAAGAACACGGGCACGAGCGCGGTCAACGCGTGGCAGCTGGTCTGGGACGTCCCGGCGGGTCAGGGGATCACCCAGGCGTGGTCGGCCGAGGTCGCCGTCGCGGCGGGCAAGGCCACGGCCAAGGGCGCGAGCTGGAACCAGAACATCCAGCCGGGTCAGAGCGCGAGCTTCGGGTTCAACGGCTCCTCGCAGGGGACGCCGACGAGCCCGACCGCGTTCACCCTCAACGGCGCGCTGTGCGCCGCGGCCTGATGTTCGCGCGATGCGCGGCCCTGGTCGCGCTCCTGGTGGGGTCGGTCGCCTGTTCCTCGGCGACCGGCACCACCGGCCTCGGGTCGAACGCCCTCGGCCCGCCGCTGGGCACCTCCGCCGAGGTGGCCGCGTGGGTCGAGGAGAAGACCGGGCAGTGCGACGAGGTGGCGTCCCGGAGCATCGAGGAGTTCGCCGACTTCGTCGGCCCGTTGCGCGCCAAGCTCTACGCGCCGTACGTGGTCGAGTGGTCGACCTGCCAGGCGGGGCCGTACGAACGGCTCGGGCTGGTGGTCTTCCAGCGGGAGAAGCTGGCGGACTTCCAGCGCGCGTGGCAGGGGGCGCTGTCGAGCGGCGAGGTCTCGGACAACCCGGACTTCGGCTTCGGCAACGGCTTCGCGCTGAGCGGCACGCTCGGCCTGGAACTGCTCGGACTGCACGAACTGCGTTGCACCCCGGTGGGGCCGGACGACGAGGTCGGACACACCGTGCCCGCGGAGGCACAGGGGTGCGTCTACACCCAGAAGCCGGGCCACCACCACTAGAGGCGGCTCGTCAGCGCGGCGCGGCGGTGCTCTGACGCACCACCAGCGTGGTGGCAAGCTCGATTCGGCGGTGTTCGGGCTCTTCACCACGTGCCAGCGTGATGGCGAGACGGGTGCCCGCCGCGGCCATGTCCTGCAGCGGCTGCCGGACCGTGGTCAGCGGCGGGCCCACCCACTGCGCCACCGGGAGGTCGTCGAACCCGACGACGCTCAGGTCCTCCGGGATGCGGAGGCCGGCGGCGCGCGCCGCCTCGTACACGCCGAGGGCCTGCAGGTCCGACCCGGCGAACACGGCCGTGGGCGGGTCCGGCAGGTCAAGCAGCGGCGCGAACTGGGCCCGGCCGGACTCCACGTGGAAGTCGCCGTAGCGGACCAGGGCGGGGTCGAACGCGAGGCCCGCCGTCTCCAGCGCCGCGCGGTAGCCGTCGACCCGCGCGCGGCTGCACAGCACGCGCTCCGGGCCGCCGATCATGGCGATCCGGCGGTGGCCGAGCTCGATCAGGTGACGGGTGGCGGTCAGGCCGCCGTTCCAGTTGGTGGCTCCTATGGACGGCGTCTCCAGCTGGGGTTCGCCGATCGGGTCGACCACGACGACCGGGATGTCCCGCGCGCGCAACTTCGCCAGCTGCGACGACGTCAGGTCGGAGAAGACCGAGATGACGGCCAGGGGCTTGCGGGCGATGACGCCCTCCAACCAGCCGTGGCCGGGGGTGAGCCTGCCCTGCGACTCGGACAGCACGAGCGCGAGGCCCTGCTCGGCGGCGACCTGCTCGGCGCCGCGGATGATCTCCAGCGCCCACGCGCTCTCCAGCTCGTGGAACATCAGTTCCACCAGGTTGGAGCGCTTCGACCGCTCGTCCGCCCGCCGCTGGTAGCCGTGCCGGCGGATGATCGCCTCGACCCGTTCCCGGGTGTGCGGGGCGACGTCCGCACGCCCGTTCATGACCTTCGAAACAGTCGGTACCGACACCCCGGCCTCGGCCGCGATGGCCGCGATGGTGATCTTGCCCGAGGCGGTGCCATCCGAGGGTGACGGGTCGGCTTTGGTCGGCATGAGGGCAGTCTACGGCAGCCCCGCCCAGTTCCGGCCCTTGGACGCGGAGGCTGGCTGCTGGGGCGTTGGTCACTGCCCAGGGGAACATCGGGACCGAAACAGTCGCCGTGGAGACCGAAAATGGCGACGTCCGGTTCGACCGAAGCTCCGCGTGACCCACGCTACCGGAAAGCGGTCCGGCGCGTGCGGCGACGCGCGTCGACCCACCGCGACGGCTCCGGGAACGGCAAGGGCTCGGGCCCGTGGGAGAGAGTTACGGGCCCGAGCCTGTCGGGTGGTCCGGCGGTAGGTCGCCGGAGGGGGACGGCGGCCGCACCGCCGTCCCCTCACCTCCCGGGCACCGGGGTGCCGGTCACTTGCCGAAACCGGCCGTGAGGCCGCTGAGCAGGAACCGCCGGCCGATCAGGTACACCGCGAAGATCGGCAGCACCGACAGCGTCACCGCCGCCAGCAGCGCCGGCACGTTCGTGCCGAACTGGCCCTGGAAGTCCCACAACCCGAGGGTGAGCACCCGCGACGACTCCGACTGGGTGAGCACCAGGGGGAAGAGGAACCCGTTCCACGCGTTGAGCGACGTGTAGACGACCACGGTCATGATCGCCGGCCGCGCCAGCGGCAGGACCAGGGACACCAGCACGCGCATCGGACCGGCGCCGTCGATCGACTGCGCCTCGTACAGCTCGCGCGGCACGTCGCGCAGGCTGTTGGTCAGCACCAGCATGGCCACCGGCAGCGCGAACGCCGCCGTCGGCAGGATGATCGCGGTGAGCGTGTCGTACAGCTGCATCCGGGTGATCATCAGGTACACGGGGATGATCGTGGCCTGCGCGGGGATCGCCAGACCCATGAGGATCAGGGTGAACCCGCGCTGCACGAACGGCCCCGTGTTCCGGACCACCGCGTACGCGGCCGGCACGGCGACGAGCACCACGATGCCCACCGTCGCGACCGTCACGATCACGTTGTTCAGCAGGTACTGGCCGAAGCCGCCGGTGAGCACGGTGACGTAGTTGTCCAGCGTCAACGCGTCCGGCAGTTCCCACGCGCCCTTGCCGAGGTACTCGCTGCGGGTCCGCAGCGACACCGTGACCAGGTAGATCAGCGGTCCGAGGATGAAGGTTAGCCACACCAGGGCGAACAGCCCAGCGGGCCAGTTGGGACGAGGCTTCACGACCCCTCCTGCTGGCTGCTCATCGAGCGGAACCCGCTCCAGCGCATGACCGCGATCGACAACGCGGTGCCGAGCACGACCAGCACGACCGCGATCGCGCTCGCGTAGCCCATCTCGAAACCGCTGAAGCCGGTGATGTACATGTGCAGCGGCAGGATGCGGGTCGCGGTGCCCGGCCCGCCGTTGGTCAGGATCAGCACGGTGTCGAACGTGGTCAGCGAGCCGACCAGCATCAGGACCGACGACGTGACGATCGTGTACCGCAGCTGCGGCAGCGTGATGTGCCGGAACTTTCCGAACCTGGTGGCCCCGTCCAGCGTCGCCGCCTCGTAGAGCGACGGCGGCACCGCCCGCGCCGCGCCCTGGTAGAGCAGGGTGTGGAACGGGATGAACTGCCAGGAGATCACGAGCACCACCGTGTAGAGCGCGATGTCGGGGTCGCCCAGGAACAGCGGGCCGCCGACGAACGCGCCGAAGTTCGGCTCCAGCAGGGCCTGCCACAGGAGGGCGATGGCGGCCGTGGACAGCAGCAGCGGGAGGAAGAAGATCGAGCTGAGCACTGCCCTCGAGCGCTGCTTGCCGGCCGCCCAGACCCCGACCAGCAACGCGATCGGGGTCTGGACGAGCCACGACATGACCATCAGCAACAGGGTCCGCCACACCGAGGCGCGGGCCTCGGAGTCGTCGAGCAACCGGGACCAGTTCTCCGCACCGTTGAACTGCGGCGTGCCCAGACCGTCCCAAGCGGTGAAGCTCAGGTAGATCACGAGGATCATGGGCAACGCGGCGAACAGGGCGAAGAACGCGAACGCCGGCACGGCATACCAGGCCGAAGGCCGCTGGGACGACATCAGCGCGCGGCCACCGCGTCGACGAACTGCTGCGGCGAGACCTTGCCCAGGAAGAACTCCTGGAGCTGGGTCAGCATGAACGTGGCGTCATCGGCCGGGAGGTCTTGGTCCCAGGACAGCTGGAAGTTCTTGGAGCCCAGCACCATCTCGTAGATGAACGTCGCGTACTCGGGGTGCGCGGACTTCTTCAGCTTCTCCTCGGCGCCCACCACCGGCGGGACGTCACCGGCCTCGATCAGCGCCTCGACGTAGGAGTCCTCGTGGAGCGTGGTCGTGACGAACTTCTTCGCCGCGTCCAGGTTCTTCGAGTCCGCGGTCGCGGAGTAGAAGTTGCTCACGTTGCCGACCAGGTTGGACGGGTCGCCCTTGCCGCCGGGGATCGACGGGAACTCGATCCAGCCCAGGTCGCCGTTCTTCACGAAGTCCGGGCTCTGGTCCAGCTGGTTGGTGTACTCCCACGAACCCATGAGGTGCATCGCGGCCTTGCCCTGGGCGAGGATCGTCGAGGCGCCACCGGCGTCGTAGCCGACGGAGGCGAAGGCGTCGCCGAAGCCGCCGCGGTCGATCAGCTCCTTGAGCTTGGTCATCGCCTGGACGACGGCCGGGTCCTTCCAGCCCTCGGGGCCCTTGTCCCGGATGTTCTTGAACACCTCGTGGCCCGCGAAGCGGTCGAGCACGTACTCGGCCCACATCAGCTCGGTCCACGCCTGGGTGCCGGCCAGGGCGATGGGCGTGATGCCCTTCGCCTTGAAGGTGTCCACCAGGGTCAGCAGCTCGTCCCACGTCTTCGGCGGCTGCGCGCCCGCCTCGGTGAAGACCTTCTTGTTGAAGAACAGCAGCACGGGCTGCATGCCGCGCATCGGCACGCCGTAGTACTTGCCGTCGAGCTTCGCGCCGTCGAGCACGCTGGGGATGAACTTCTCCTTGACGGCCTTGTTCTCGTCCAGCACGGAGGTCAGGTCGGCGACCTTGCCCGCGTCGACGTACTCCTTCAGGTTGCCGCCGCCCCAGTTGAAGAACAGGTCGGGAGCCTGCGGGGAGCCGATGGCCACCCGGAGCCGCTGCTTGTACGGGTCGTTGCCGAACGTCTCCAGCGAGGCGTTGCCGCCGCCCGCCTTGAACGCGTCGATCGACTTCTGCTCGATCTTGTTGAGCACCGGGTCCTCGAGGGCCCAGATCTTCAGGGCTCCGGCGTTGGTCTCGCCCGGACCGGACGAACCACACGCGGACACCACTGCTGTCACGGCGACCAGCCCCATCGCGATGAGGGGACGCACCCATGAACGGCGGGACATGCGACCGCCACCCTTCTGCCACGCTGCGGATTTGTTCGTGGCATCGAAACATTTCGAAACATCCACGACTTGCGCAGACCCTAGGCGGGTGAACGGGCGGTGTCAAGAGTCACCATTCGGCGCGTCTAGGTGACGTTTCTGCACGTCAAGCGGTCACTCTTGTGTTTCGATCGAGTTTCGATACTATCGGCGTTATGCGTCGAGCCACGTTGGCCACGATTGCCGCAGCAGCGGGGGTGTCCCTCCCGACGGTGTCCAAAGTCCTGAACGGGAAGGACGACGTCGGCGCGGAGACCAGGGCTCGCGTGCGGCAGTTGCTCGCCGAGTACGACTACGTGCCGGTGGGGTCCCGTCGGACCTCCGGCCACCTGCTGGTGGACCTCGTGTTCACCGCACTCGACAGCCCCTGGGCCGTGGAGATCATCCGCGGCGTGGTGGACACCGGCCTGCACGTGGTCGTGTCGTCCACCGACAAACCCCGTCAGCACACGTCCTGGGCGGCGTCCCTGGTCGAGGCCCGGCGCGCGGGCGCGCTGCTGGTGACCTCCCAGCTCACCGCCGCGGACCGCCGCGTGCTGGCCAACTCCCGCATCCCGGTCGTGGTCATCGACCCGGTCGACCTGCCGCAGCCGAACGTGCCCAGCGTCGGCGCGACCAACTGGGCCGGCGGCCTGTCCGCCACCGAGCACCTCCTCAAGCTGGGCCACCGCCGCGTCGGCGTCATCGGCGGACCGGCGGGCATGCTGTGCAGCCGCGCGCGCGTCGACGGGTACCGCGCCGCGCTGGACCGGGCCGGCATCCCGTTCGCCGGCGAACTCGTGAAGCACGGCGACTTCAAGCACGAGGGCGGGTTCCGCCGCGCGGCCGAGCTGCTCGCGCTGCCGGACCGGCCGACGGCGATCTTCGCGGGCAACGACGAGCAGGCACTGGGCGTGATCGAGGCGGCCCGGGTCGCCGGCCTCTCCGTGCCGCACGACCTGAGCGTGGTCGGGTTCGACGACCTGCCGGTCGCGGTGTGGTCGTCGCCCGCCCTCACGACCGTGCGCCAGCCGCTCACCGAGATGGGGCGCCACGCGGGCCGGATGCTCGCGGACCTCATCGCGGGACGCCCCGTGGAGACCGAACGGGTGGAACTGGCCACCGAACTCGTCGTCCGATCGTCAACGAAGGAGCCGCCGTGCTGAACACCTGGGCCGATCCCGGAAAGCCGACCGGTGAGCGGGTCGCCGCCTTGCTGGCCGAGCTGACCCTGGAGGAGAAGCTGGCCCAGCTGGTCGGGGTGTGGGTGGGCATCTCGGAGACCGACCAGGAGGTCGCCCCCGCGCAGCACGAGTTCGCCGAGCCGCTGCCGCCGTGGGACGAGCTGACCAAGCCCGGTCTCGGGCAGCTGACCCGCGTCTTCGGCACCGGTCCGGTCGACCCCCTCGTCGGCGCCAAGGTGTTGGCCGAGACGCAGCGCAAGCTCGTCGCCAACACCCGCTTCGGCATCCCCGCCATGGCCCACGAGGAGTGCCTGGCCGGGTTCACCGCCTGGCAGGCCACCGTCTTCCCGATCCCCCTCGCGTGGGGCGCGTCCTTCGACCCCGAGTCGGTCGAGCGGATGGCACGCGAGGTCGGTCTCGTGATGCGCGACGTCGGCGTCCACCAGGGATTGGCGCCGGTGCTGGACGTGTCGCGCGACCCGCGGTGGGGGCGCACCGAGGAGACCATCGGCGAGGACCCGTACCTGGTCGGCCTCCTCGGTGCGGCCTACACGCGCGGCCTGGAGTCCAGCGGGGTCGTGGCCACGCTGAAGCACTTCGCGGGCTACTCGGCCTCGCGCGGCGGGCGCAACCACGCGCCCGTGCACATGGGCCCGCGCGAGTTCGCCGACGTGGTGCTGCCGCCGTTCGAGATGGCGTTGCGCGAGGGCGGCGCCCGGTCGGTCATGCACTCCTACGCCGAGGTGGACGGCGTGCCGCCCGCCTCGGACGCGTCGCTGCTCACCGACCTGCTGCGCGGCGAGTGGGGCTTCACCGGCGTCGTCGTCGCCGACTACTTCGGGGTGTCGTTCCTGGAGACCTCCCACGGTGTCGCGGGCTCGCCGGGCGAGGCCGCCGCGCTGGCCCTGACCGCCGGCGTGGACGTCGAGCTGCCCAGCGTGCGCTGCTACGGCGAGCCGCTGGCCGAGCTGGTCCGGTCCGGGCAGGTGGCCGAGGAGCTGGTCGACCGCGCGGTCACCCGCGTGCTGACGCAGAAGTGCGAACTGGGCCTGCTGGACGAGGGCTGGCAGCCCGAGTCGCCCGCCGTGCTGCGCGGCGAACCCGTCGACCTCGACCCGCCCGCGCTGCGCGACCTGGCCCGCAGCATGGCCGAGAAGTCCGTGGTGCTGCTGGACAACCAGTCCGGCGTGCTGCCGCTCGACGCGTCGAAGCTCGCCGTCGTCGGGCCGTGCGCGGACGACCTGCTGGCGCTCATGGGCTGCTACGCCTTCCCGAACCACGTCGGCGTGCAGCACCCTGACGTGCCGCTGGGCGTGGAGATGGACACGCTCGTGCAGGCGGTCCGGTCGGAGTTCCCGGACGCGTCGATCGCCTCCGCCAAGGGCTGCGACGTCGACGGCGACGACCGGTCGGGCATCGCGGACGCGGTGGCCGCCGCCAAGGACGCCGACGTGGTGCTCGCCGTGCTGGGCGACCGGGCCGGGCTGTTCGGCCGCGGCACGTCCGGCGAGGGCTGCGACGCCGAGGACCTGTCCCTGCCCGGTGTGCAGGGCGAGCTGCTGGACGCGTTGCTGGAGCTCGACGTGCCGGTGGTGCTGGTGCTGCTGAGCGGCCGGCCGTACGCGCTCGGCGCGTACGGGTCCGGTGACGGGTCGACGTCGCGGCTCGCCGCGGTCGTGCAGGCGTTCTTCCCCGGCGAGGAGGGCGCGGGCGCGGTCGCGGGCGTGCTCAGCGGCCGCGTCAACCCGTCCGGCAAGCTGCCCGTGCAGGTGCCGCGCGGCTCCGGCGGCCAGCCGACCACCTACCTGCACCCGCCGCTCGGCGGGGCCGGCGGGGTCAGCTCCGTCGACCCGACGCCCGCGTACCCGTTCGGGCACGGCCTGTCGTACACGACGTTCGAGCTGTCGGACTTCGCCGCGGGCGACGAGCTGCCGTCCGACGGCGAGGTCGAGGTGTCGTGCGTGGTGCGCAACACCGGCGACCGGGCGGGCGCCGAGGTCGTCCAGCTGTACCTGCACGACCCCGTGGCGAGCGTGACGCGCCCGGTGCGCCAGCTCGTCGGCTTCGCGCGGGTCGAGCTGGAGCCCGGCGAGGCCACCTCGGTGACGTTCCGGCTGCACGCCGACCGCACGTCGTTCACCGGCCGCGACGGCCGGCGCGTCGTCGAGCCGGGCGACCTCGTGCTGCTCGTCGGCTGCTCCAGCACCGACATCCGCTGGGAGCGGTCCGTCCCGCTGACCGGGGAGCCCCGGTTCGTCGGCCACGACCGCGTGCTGGTGACGCCGGTGCGCACGGGGCCGGCGGGGGAGTGACCGATCGGGGCCGGCGCCACGCGCGCCGGTCCCGCACTGGCTGGTCGTGGACGCGGTGCCCCGGGCCGAGCTTCCCGGGGCGCCCGGTGAGTCGCCGAGTCCACCGACCGGGCAGGGTCGTGAGGGGGCTATGGCGGTGGTCCCCTCACGACCCGCCCGAACCGCGGCTCAGAGGTGGGCGCGCAGGTGCCGGAGCTTGCGCTCGTCGTGCACCCTCGGCGTGGTGTGGCCGCTGAACGGGAACACCGCCATCTCCTTCGGCGCGGTGATCTCGTTGTACGCGGCGTACACCGTCGACGGCGGGCACACCTCGTCCATCAGGCCAACGCTCAGCAGCGACGTCGCGGTGATCCGCTTCGCCAGCAGCGCGCCGTCCACGTACCGCAGGGTGTCGAGGGCGGCGGGGATGAGGTCGACGTGCTGGGCCAGGAACTTCGAGATCTCCGCGTACGGCTCGGCGCCGGTGATCGTGATCGCCCGCTGGAAGTCGCACAGGAACGGCACGTCCGCGTGGCACACCTTCACCGCCTCGCCGTTCAGCGCCGCCGCGGCCAGCGCCAGCCCGCCGCCCTGGCTGCCGCCGGACACCGCGAGCCGGGTCTCGTCCACGCCGTCCAGCGCCGCGGCCACCTCGACGGCCCGCGCCGCGTCGACCATCAGCCGCGTCACGTAGTACGTCTCGGGCGTGGCGATGCCCCGCGTCATCACGCCGGGGTGCTCGGGCCCGGCGAACCCGGAGTCCGGGGTGGCGCCGAGCGTCCAGCGACCGCCCTGGCCGCGGGTGTCCATCACGAACACCGCGTACCCGGCGGCCGGGAGCAGCGCGTGCTCCGACGGCAGGCCGCGCCCGCCGCCGTAGCCGATGTAGCAGACGACGGTCGGCAGGGGCTCGTCGCCGGACCCGGCGGGGCGGATGTGCCACCCGCGGACGCGGTCGCCGCCGTAGCCCGAGAACTCGACGTCCCACACCGCCATTGGCCCGTAGGCGTCGGCCCCGTACGGCGTGAGCACGGGCGGGAGCGCCGCGGCACGGGCCTCCTCCAGCCGCGACTTCCACCACAGGTCGAGGTTGTCCGGTTCCGCGGTCGCGGTCCGGTACTGCGCCAACTCCCGCTCGGAGAGGTCGAACCAGGGCACGGCGTCCCCTTTCCAGATGATCTATTAAGCGCTTAATCACCCTACCCGGCATGACCGTCTCAATCGCGGTCTAGACTCGTTGATCACCTACCGAGGAGGCGCGGGTGGCAGGGAAGCGTCCGACCATCTCGGACATCGCCAAAGCCGCGGGCGTGTCCACCGGGGCGGTGTCGTACGCCCTCAACAACCGGCCGGGCGTCTCGGAGCCCACCCGGCGCCGGATCATGGACATCGCCGACCGCCTCGGCTGGGTGCCCAGCAGCGCCGCCCGGTCCCTCAGCGACGGCCGCGCGAACGCCATCGGGCTCGTCGTCGACCGGCCCGCCAGGGTGATCGGCGTCGAGCCGTACTTCATGCAGCTCATCTCCGGCATACAGGGCGCGCTGGCCGACGGCCCGACGTCGCTGCTCCTGCAGGTCACCGACAACTCCGCGGCCGAGCTCGCGGCGTACCGCCGCTGGTGGGGCGAGCGGCGGGTGGACGGCGTGCTGCTGGTGGACCTGGTCCAGGACGACCCGCGGGTGGAGCTGGTCCGGGAGCTCCGGCTGCCCGCCGTGGTGCTCGGCGAACCGGTCGTGCCGGACCTGCCGTGCGTGTGGACCGACGACGAGACCGCCGTGGCGGAGGTGCTGGAGTACCTGGTGGCGCTCGGCCACCGGCGCATCGTCCGGGTCGCCGGCCCGACGAGGTTCGTGCACACCCAGACCAGGTCGCGGGCGTTCACCGCGGCCGTGGGCCGGCTCGGCCTCGACGAGGCCAGGGTGGTGCACGCCGACTACTCGGACGAGGCCGCGGCGCGGGTCACCCGGCGCGTGCTGACCAGCGGCACGCCGCCGACGGCCCTGGTGTTCGACAACGACGTGATGGCGGTGTCCGCCCTCGGCGTCGCCCACGAGCTGGGCCTGACCGTGCCGGACCAGCTGTCGCTCGTCGCGTGGGACGACTCCGCGCTGTGCCGCCTGGTCCGCCCGGCCCTGTCGGCGGTGCGCCGCCCCATCGCCGAGCGCGGCGCGGCGGCCGTCCGCCTGCTGCTCGACGTGATCGGCGGCGCGCCCGCCGAGCAGGTGAAGACCTCGGACCCCGAGCTGGTGCCGCGGTCGAGCACCGGCCACGCGCCGGCACATCAGCTCTCGACGTGATCCCGTAGTCCGTAGCACACTGGGACGGCACGCTTTGGGAACGTTCCCAGGGCGTGTACCCGGCATGCCTCCGGTCGGTCGTAACCGCGCTTGTCCGGCAATTCCCGCCGTTGACACTTAAGCGGTTAATTGCTTTGGTGTGCATGCCTGCCGACGGCAGGCGCGCTGCCCTGCGCTCGCACAGTCAACGTCGACAACCACGCGAGGTACATCCATGCGCAAGCGATTCGCCTTGGTCGGCGCCGCCGTCGCCGCCTTGGTCCTGTCACTGCTGACGGTGGCGCCCGCACACGCGGCCGCCGGCTTCACCGTCGCCAACGGGCGTCTGCTCGACGCCAACGGCAACGACTTCGTGATGCGTGGCGTCAACCACGCGCACACCTGGTACGCCACCCGGACCACGCAGGCCCTCAAGGACATCAAGTCCCTGGGCGCCAACACGGTCCGCGTGGTGCTGTCCAGCGGTGACCAGTGGACGCGCAACGACGCGGCCGACGTCGCCAACGTGATCAACCAGTGCAAGGCCAACAAGCTCATCTGCGTGCTGGAGGTGCACGACACCACCGGCTACCAGGAGCAGAGCGCGGCCGTGAGCCTGGCCCGCGCGGTGGACTACTGGATCGGCATCCAGAGCGCGATGGCCGGCCAGGAGAAGTACGTCATCCTGAACATCGGCAACGAGCCGTGGGGCAACACCGGCTACAGCGGGTGGACCCAGGCGACCAAGGACGCCATCACCCGCCTCCGCGCGGCCGGCTTCCAGCACACGATCATGGTGGACGCCCCGAACTGGGGCCAGGACTGGTCCTTCACCATGCGCGACAACGCGGCCTCGGTCTTCGCCGCCGACCCGCAGAAGAACACCGTGTTCTCCATCCACATGTACGGCGTGTTCGACACGGCGGCGGAGATCAACGACTACCTGAACCGCTTCGTCACGGCCAAGCTGCCGATCGTCGTCGGCGAGTTCGGCGACAACCACTCCGACGGCAACCCGGACGAGAACACCATCTTCGCCACCACCCAGCAGCTCGGCCTCGGCTACCTCGCCTGGTCGTGGTCCGGCAACGGCGGCGGCGTCGAGTACCTCGACCTGGCGACCAACTGGAACGCCGGGACGCTCTCGGCGTGGGGCCAGCGCGCGTTCAACGGCGCCAACGGCATCAAGGCCACGTCGCGCGAGGCCAGCGTCTACGGCGGCGGGACGTCCGACCCGACGCCGCCGACCGCGCCGGGCACCCCGACCGCGTCCGGCGTCACCTCCACCTCGGCGACCCTGTCCTGGGCCGCGTCCACCGACAACGTCGGCGTCACCGGCTACGACGTGGTCCGGGTCAATGGCACCACGGAGACCGCGGCGGCCACGTCCACCACGGCCACCGCGACCGTCACCGGCCTGACCGCGGGCACCGCGTACACGTTCGCCGTCTACGCGCGGGACGCGGCGGGCAACCGCTCCGCCCGGTCCGGCACCGTCAACGTCACCACGCAGTCCGGTGGCGGCGGGGCGGGCTGCGCCGTCACCTACCGGGTCACCGGCCAGTGGCAGGGCGGCTTCCAGGGCGACGTCAAGGTCGCCAACACCGGCACGGCCCCGGTGAACGGCTGGACGCTGCGCTGGACCTGGGCCAACGGCCAGACGGTCAGCCAGTCCTGGGGCGCCACGACCACCCAGTCCGGCGCGACGCTGAGCGCGACCAACGTGTCGTACACCGGCGCGATCCCGGTGAACGGCTCGGTCAGCTTCGGCTTCATCGGGTCGTGGAACGGCACCAACTCCGTGCCCACCGCGTTCACCCTTAACGGCGCAAGCTGCACCGCGGTCTAGGGGCCGGCGATGTCGAGGAAACTCGCGCTCGCGGCCCTGCTGACGGCCGCGGCCACGCTCGTCGGCCTGCTGGTCGGCGCGCCGGGGCAGGCGGTCGAGGCCGCCGCGCCGACGCGCATCATGGCGCTCGGGGACTCGATCACCGGGTCGCCGGGCTGCTGGCGCGCCCTGCTGGACCGCGACCTGCGGGCGGCCGGGCACACGAACATCGACTTCGTGGGCACGCGGGCGGGCGACGGCTGCGGGTTCGCCTACGACGGCGAGCACGAGGGCCACGGCGGCGCGCTCGTCACGGCGGTGGCCGACCAGAACCAGCTGGTGGGGTGGCTCGGCGCCACGAACCCGAACGTGGTGCTGATGCACTTCGGCACCAACGACGTGTGGAGCAACCGGTCGACGGCGACCATCCTGGCCGCCTACGGCAAGCTGGTCGACCAGATGCGGGTGAACAACCCGGCCATGCGGGTGGTCGTCGCCAAGATCATCCCGATGGCGGCGAGCGCCTGCGCCGAGTGCCCGCAGCGGGTCGTGGACCTGAACGCGGCGATCCCCGGCTGGGCGGCGGCCAAGTCCACCGCGCAGTCGCCGATCACCGTGGTCGACCAGTGGGCGGGGTTCGCCACGAGCACCGACACCTACGACGGGGTGCACCCGAACGCGTCCGGTGATCGCAAGATCGCGGACAAGTGGTTCCCGGCGGTCGTGTCCGCGCTGAACGGCACCACGCCCACGTCCACCACTACTACTACAACCACGACCACCACCACCACGACGACCACCACCACCACCACCACGACGTCCACGCCGCCCGGCGGGTCGTGCGACGCCGAGGTCAAGGTCGTCAACCAGTGGCCGGGCGGGTTCCAGGTCGACGTCACCGTCCGCAACGGCGGCAGCACGTCGAGCCGGTCGTGGAAGGTCGCGTTCGCGTTCCGCGCGGGCATGGCCATCAGCCAGGGCTGGAACGGCGCCTTCACCCAGAGCGGCACGTCGGTGACGGTGGCCAACACGAGCTGGAACGGCGCCATCCCGCCGGCCGGTTCGGTCAAGGTCGGCTTCACCGGCACGGGCGACGCCACCGGGTGGACGCCCACGCCGATCTGCACGCTGTCCTGATCCGGGCCTCGCGGTTGTGCCCACGGCCGGGCACAACCGCGAGCCGGCGACGAGGAGGTGACGCGGGTCACAATCAGCCATGTCGAGAACGCCCGATCGGCGTCGTCCACGGGGTGGGAGCGCCAAGATGGGCGCGAACGAAGACCTAGGAGTCGACATGGCGAAGTTCCTGCTCCTGATGAACTACGGCCCGGCCGCGAACTGCGACGTCCCGATCGAGCAGTGGGACCCCAAGGACGTCGCGGCGCACATCCGGTTCCAGCAGGACCTCGGCCAGGAGCTGACCGAGAACGGCGAGCTGGTCGACGGGCAGGGCCTGGCCCACCCGAGCCTGGCCAAGACGGTGACGTTCACCGGCTCCGGCGCGCCCGTCGTCACCGACGGTCCGTTCCCGGAGTCGAAGGAGCTGCTGGCGGGCTACTGGATGGTCGACACCACGCTGGAGCGCGCGCTGGAGATCGCCGCGAAGGCCTCCGCCGCGCCCGGCCCGAACGGGGTGCCGCTCGGCCAGCCCATCGAGGTGCGCGAGCTGATGTCGGCGCCGCCCTCGCCCGACCTGTGACCCGTGCCGTCGAGGACCTGCTGCGCGAGTGCGCGCCGCAGGTCCTGGGCGTGGTCGCCCGGCGATTCGGTGACTTCGCGCTGGCCGAGGACGCCGTGCAGGAGGCGTTGCTGGCGGCGGCGCGGCACTGGCCCGTCGACGGCCTGCCGGACAACCCGCGCGGGTGGCTGGTGCAGACCGCCGTGCGGAAGATGACGGACCTGATCCGCAGCGAGGTGGCCCGCCGGCGCCGCGAGGACGAGGTGTTCCGCGAGCCGCCACCCGGTGAGGCGGCCGACCGGGACGACACGCTCGTGGTGCTGTTCCTGTGCTGCCACCCGGAGTTGACGCCCGCGTCGGCGATCGCGCTGACGTTGCGCGCGGTCGGCGGGCTGAGCACGGCCGAGATCGCGAACGCGTTCCTCGTGCCCGAGGCGACCATGGCGCAGCGGATCAGCCGGGCCAAGCAGAAGCTGCGCGGCGCGAGCTTCGCCATGCCGGGGCCGGACGAGTTCGCGGCCCGCCTGCGGACCGTGCTGCACGTGCTGTACCTGATCTTCAACGAGGGCTACACCAGCAGCGTCGGCGGCTCCCTGCACCGCACCGAGCTGTCCGGCGAGGCGATCCGGCTGGCCAGGGCGGTGCACGCCAGGCTGCCGGAGGACGGCGAGGTCGCGGGCCTGCTGGCGCTGATGCTGCTCACCGACGCGCGCCGGCCCGCCCGCACCGGTCCGGACGGCGGGCTCGTCCCGCTGGCCGAGCAGGACCGGTCCCGGTGGGACACGGCGCTGATCGTGGAGGGCGTCGAGCTGGTCATGGCCGCGGTGGAGCGCGGCGAGATCGGGGAGTACCAGGTGCAGGCGTCGATCGCGGCGCTCCACGACGACGCGCTGCGGGCCGAGGACACCGACTGGCCGCAGATCCTGCGCATGTACGACCTGCTGGAGCGGATGACCGGCAACCCGATGGTGTCGCTCAACCGGGCGATCGCCGTGGCCATGGTGCGTGGACCGGCCGAGGGGCTGAGGCTCATCGACGGGCTGGACGAGCGACTGCCCGGCCACCACCGGCTCGACGCCGTGCGCGCCCACCTGCACGAGATGGCGGGTGACGTGCCGCGCGCCGTCGAGCACTACCGGGCCGCCGCCGCCCGCACCACCAGCACGCCCGAGCGGCGCTACCTGGTGGAGAAGGCGGCCCGGCTCACGCCCTGACCGGCGCGGAAGGTCGGTAGAGTCGACCGGGGGTGGTCGTCGTGACGGAGCGCAAACCGGCCGGCGTGGGGTTCGAGACCTGGGTCGAGCGGCAGATCCGCGAGGCGCAGGACCGGGGCGACTTCGAGCACCTGCCGGGCGCCGGCAAGCCGTTGCGCGGGCTCCACGAGCCGCACGACGAGCTGTGGTGGGTGAAGGAGAAGCTGCGCCGCGAGGAGGGCACCGCGCTCCCGCCGACGTTGCTGCTGCGCAAGGACGCGGCGGCGGCGCGCGAGGCCGCCGGGAAGGCGCGGACCGAGGCCGAGGTGCGGTCGATCCTGGCCGACATCAACGCCCGGATCGAGGAGGCCATCCGCAAGCCGATGTCGGGCCCGCCGCTCAACCTCATGCCGTTCGACGTGGAGCACGTCGTGGCGCGGTGGCGCGCCGAGCACGACGTCCGCTGACGGTCCCGCCGACCGTCACCGGGCTCAGGCTCGCCGACCGTCACCGGTTCCGGCGGGTGCGCCGCGCGATCGCCGCCGCCTGCTCCAGCTCCTGCTGCGACGTGCCGGGCACCCGGCCCAGCCACGCCCGCCAGTACGGCCCCGGGGTGCGCTTGCCCCGGTCGCAGCGGGACACCTCCTCGCGGGTGGTGCTGACGTTGCCGGACGCCGCGCCGGGCTCGCCGGTCGCCTCGTAACGGGCGATCGCCACACCGCGCCCCGTCGCGTCACGGGCCGCGATCGCGCACCGGCGCACGTGGTCGAGGTCGGTGAGGTGGGCGAGCAGCGCGGGCGTCACCGGCGGCGCGGCCCCGCAGAACCGCTGGAACAGCGTGTCGTCGTCCGCCCGCCACCACGCCTCGGCCAGTTCCTCCCGGTCGGCGGGCGTCAGCCGCGTCAGCCGCACCTGTCGTCCGTCGGCCAGTCGCAGCGCCTCCCCCGAGTCGTGCCCGGCCGGCGCTCCGCCGGCGGCGCGGTCCTGATCTGTGCTGTTCCGGTGTGGGCGACTCTTCGCAGGCCGCGACCTGAAAACGCGATCACCCCTCGATCTTGGCCCCGCGGCGGGTGCCGGCGCAGGGGGCCAATGCGGCGGCTTGGCGACATTCGGCGCAACGGCGGGCCGTCGCGGCGGGTACCCCGTCAGGACGTGCCGGCGGCACGCTCCCCATGCGATCCCTCCACCGCTCTAGTGGAATTGCGAGGTGCGGCGATGGCAGGAAACCCTCAGGTCCCGGCGCGGGTCGGTGTCGACGACGTGGTGCGCTTGGAAGCCGAGGTCGAACGCCTGCGCGGGCTGGACTACCGCCAGGGCGGCGGCGCGTGCCGCGACTCGGCGATCGCGTGCGCGGCGCGGCACGACCCGCTCCTCGACGCCGACGCCACCGACGCGGTGCGCGCCCGGCTGCTGGTCGCCTTGGCGGACCTGCACAACGTGACCGGCTGGACGTGCTTCGACACGGGCCTGGACGACGCCGCCTCGCGGCACTGGGACCGGGCGCTGGAGCTGGCGGCCGAGGCCGGCCACCACGACCTGGTGGCCAACATCCGCTACCGCGTCGGCCGGATGCGGCTGCACCGCGGCCGGTGTCGCGAGGCGCTGGAAGTGTTCGCGCACGGGCTGGCCGCGGCCCGTCGGGCGGGGTCGCGGCGCGCGGTCGCGATGCTGCACGCCAACCAGGCGTGGGCGCACGCCGGGCTCGGTCAGGCCGACGAGGCGATGCGGCTGCTCGACCTCGCGCACGACGAGTTCGCGCGCACGCCGCGCGGTCCGGTGCCGGGGTGGGCGCGCTTCTTCGACGAGCCCGACCTGTGCGGGTTGAGCGGCGTGGTGCTGACCGAGCTGGCCCGCACGGTGGACCGCTCGCACACGTCCGCGGCGATCGACTCGCTGACCGCCGCCGTGGCCGGCTACTCGGGCGGCATGGCCCGCAGCCGGGCGTTCAGCCTCGTGGCGCTGACCGCCAACCACCTGATGCAGCACGACTTCGACCACGCGGCCGAGGTGGGTGACCACGCCCTGGCCGCCGCGCGCGAGGTCCGCTCGACCCGGGTGGTCGACCGGTTGCGGCCCCTGTGCGCCCTCGCCGACCGCCACGCGACCGACCCGCACGCCCGAGCCCTGTCCGCCCGCATCGCCGCGTTCACACCACCCGTCTGACCCCACCCCGCGACCCGCGCCCCGCCCGACCCTCCCGACCCGCCTGGCCCGGCCGCCCGGCCGCGTTGACCCCGCGCACCACCCGACCCAGCCGGTCCGCCCCTCCGTCCGACCCTCCTGGCCCGTCCCTCCGCCCGACCGCGCTCACTCCGGCCCGTCCCCGACCGCGCTCTCCGCCCGGTGACCCCAACCGTTGCGCCCCCGACCCCACCCACGGTCGGGGGCGTTCCCATGTGGACAGACCTGGTCGTGGCCTCGGAGCTGTCGAATTCGACTCGAATTCGACGAATCGTCGAACGGGAGCGTCGAACGGCAATCGAACGACGTTACGTCGTTGACGTGCGGCGGATACTTTCGCAATACTCTGTTCGCACTTCTGGATAGTGTTCACACTTATGAACAAATTCGCCGGGGAAGGCCCCTCGCCATGCGGATACTCAGTTCTGCGCTCGTGCTTTCCTGCGCCCTTGGCGTGATCGCGGCGGCACCCGCGCACGCAGGCTCTGACCTGGGGAGACAGGTTCTCCAATCCGGTGACGGCTGGGCTTCCAGCGGCACGGGCACCACCGGAGGGTCGGCCGCGACCACCGAGCACGTCGTGCGCACGGCGGCGGAACTGCGGGCGGCCCTCGCGGCGCCCGCGCCGCGCCTCATCAAGGTGCGCGGCGTGATCGACGTCAGGGCTGATTGCGCAACCTATGCCACCGGCGGCTACACGCTCGCGGGCTACTTGGCCGCATACGACCCCGCCGTCTGGGGGCGTGACGCTGAGCCGAGCGGCCCCCTGGAGGACGCCCGCGCGGCGTCGGCGCGGCGTCAGGCGGAGGCCATCGCGTTCAACGTCGGCTCCGACACGACGATCGTCGGCGACGGCCGGGGCGCGGGGATCACCGGCGCCAACATCCGCGTCCACGGGGCGAGCAACGTGATCATCCGGAACCTGACGTTCCGCGACACCCGCGACTGCTTCCCGCAGTGGGACCCGACGGACGGCGCCGAGGGCAACTGGAACTCGGACTACGACGCGGTGTCGCTGCAGCGCGCCACGAACGTGTGGGTCGACCACAACACGTTCACCGACCACCCGCACCCGGACAGCGCGGCGCCGACCTACTTCGGCCGCCCCTTCCAGCAGCACGACGGCTCGCTCGACATGACCAACGGCACCGACCTGGTCACGGCGTCGCACAACCTGTTCGAGGACCACGGCAAGACGATGCTCATCGGCTCGTCCAACACCTCGACCACCGACCCCGGCAAGCTGCGGATCTCGGTGCACCACAACGTCTTCCGCAACGTCGAGGAACGCCTGCCGCGGGTGCGGTTCGGCCAGGTGCACGTCTACAACAACCTCTACGAGCCCGGCCCCACGTTCAACTACGCCTGGGGCGTCGGCGTGCGGTCCGCGCTGTACGTGGAGAACAACTACGTCAAGCTCGCCAACGGCGGCGCGGTCGAGGACCTCATCCACAACTGGGGCGGCACGGCCATCACCGAGGTCGGCACGGTCGTCGACGGACGGCCGGTCGACGTGCTCGTCGCGTTCAACGCGGCCAACCCGACCGCGCCGCTGGCCGGCGACGCGGGCTGGACGCCCACCCTGAACCGCGGGCTGGAGGCGACCGACCGGATCAAGAACCTCAAGGCGGGCGCGCTCGGCCGCGAGCGGTACCACGTGGCCAAGGGCACCGACTTCGACACCGTGCAGGCCGCGATCGACGCCGCGCCGGCGGGCACCACGATCACCATCGGCAAGGGCGTGTACCGCGAGGTCATCCGGGTGCCGGCGACCAAGCGCGACCTGACCCTCAAGGGCTCCACGGGCACCGCGCGCGACGTCGTCATCGACTACGACAACGCCAACGGCACCAAGAAGCCCGACGGCACCACGTACGGCACGACCGGCTCGGCCACCGCCACGATCGAGGCCGACGGCTTCACCGCTCGCGACCTGACGTTCAGCAACTCGTTCGACCGGGCCGCGCACCCCGAGATCACCGGCACGCAGGCGGTCGCGGTGAAGGCGACGGGCGACCGGCAGTACTACGACCGCGTCCGGTTCCTCGGCCACCAGGACACGCTGTACGCCGACACGCGCGCCGTGGGCACGAAAGCCCGGCAGTACTACCGGGGCGGCGAGGTCGTCGGCGACGTCGACTTCATCTTCGGCCGCGCCACCGCCGTGTTCGACCAGGTGACGATCCGCGCGCTGGACCGCGGCAACGACTACCCCAGCGGGAGCACGGCGGGTTACATCACGGCCGCCAGCACCCGCCGCGACAACCCGCACGGCTTCCTGATCATGAACTCGACGATCGTCAGCGACGCGCCGGCGGGCACGTACCACCTCGGCCGGCCGTGGCACCCCGGCGGCGACCCGGACGCCATCGCCTCCGTCGTCATCCGCGACACCAAGCTGCCCGCCGCCGTGAAATCCGCGCCGTGGACCGACATGTCCGGCTTCTCCTGGCGCGACGCGCGGTTCGCCGAGTTCCGCAACTCCGGCGACGGCGCGGGCACGTGCGACCCGGCCGACCGCCCGCAGCTCACCGCCGACCAGGCCAAGCAGCACACCCTCCGCGCGTACCTCGGCGACTGGAACCCCGCATGAGGACTCGCACGTGGGCGCCCTACGCGCTGATCGCGCCGGCGCTGGTGCTGATGGCGGTCTTCCTGGTCTACCCGATCGGGAGCGTCGTCTACTACAGCCTCCAGCGCTACAACGTCACCCAGCCGTGGAAGAACGGGTTCGCCGGGCTGGACAACTTCAAGCAGATGCTGTTCGACGACCCGCTGTTCTGGCAGAGCCTGGCGTTCAGCGCCAAGTGGGTGTTCGTCGAAGTCGCGCTGCAACTGCTGCTCGGCCTGGTCCTCGCGCTGATCGTGAACGAGACGTTCATCGGGCGCGGCGTGGCCCGCGCGCTGGTGTTCTCGCCGTGGGCGGTGTCCGGCGTGCTCACCACGGGCATCTGGATCCTGCTGCTCAACCCGTCCACCGGCATCTTCCAGCAGCTGTCCCAGTGGGGCATCGGCTCGCCGGGCACCTCCGTGCTCGGCAACCCCGACACGGTCTTCGACGCCCTCGTGGTGACGGAGCTGTGGCGCGGTGTGCCGTTCTTCGCCATCCTGCTGCTCGCCGACCTCCAGAGCATCCCCAAGGACCTCTACGAGGCCGCGTCCGTGGACGGCGCGAGCCGGTGGCGGCGCTTCACCAGCGTCACGCTGCCGCACCTCAAGGACGCGATCATCCTGTCGACGCTGCTGCGCGCGGTGTGGGAGTTCAACAACGTCGACCTCATCTACACCCTGACCGGCGGCGGTCCGGCGAACCAGACCACGACGCTGCCGCTGTACGTCGCCAGGCAGGCCGTCGACTCGCACAACTTCGGGTACGGCTCGGCGCTCACCGTCGCCGGGTTCCTGATCCTGCTGTTCTTCTCGATCCTGTACCTGCGGGTGTCGAAGTTCGGGAGCCGGGCATGACCGAGACGCTGGGCAAGACCGACGTCCTGGTGCGGGAGGTCGCCGACACCACGCACGCGCCGCCGCCGAGAAGGCGCCGTCGCCGGGCCGTGGCCGAGGAGCCGGGCAAGCGGTGGATGATCCACGTGCCGCTGGTGCTGTACCTGCTGTTCACCCTCATCCCGTTCTACTGGATGCTGGTGTTCGCGGTGCGCCCGTCCGGCTCGACGCAGCTCGTGCCGTGGCCGATCTCGTTCGAGCACTTCGACACGGTGTGGAACGACATCGGGTTCGGCGTGTTCTTCTACAACAGCGTGGTCATGGGCCTCGGCGTGCTCGTGTTCGTGACCGTCCTGTCGGTCATGGGCGGGTACGCGCTGGCGCGGTTCAAGTTCCGCGGGCAGCGGGTGTTCCTGCTGGCGATGCTGTGCAGCCAGTTCATCCCCGGCGCGATGATGCTGATCCCGCTGTTCGTGATCTTCAAGAGCGCCGGGCTGCTCAACAGCATCACCGGCCTGGTCATCGCGGAGGTGGCGTTCCAGCTGCCGCTGTCGCTGATCCTGATGAGCGGGTTCATCCGCAACATCTCCGTGGAGCTGGAAGAAGCCGCCATGGTGGACGGCTGCACGCGGCTGCGGGCGTTCTTCGCCGTCGTCCTGCCGCAGCTCAAGCCCGCGCTGGTCGCGGTCGGCTCGTTCGCGTTCATCGGCGCGTGGAACAACTTCCTGTTCGCGCTGATGTTCGCGACCCGGCAGGACAAGTTCACGCTGCCGGTCGGCCTGAGCTACACGTTGGGTGAGTTCAACACCGACTTCGGAGCGCTCGCCGCCGGTGGCGTGGTCGCGGCCGTGCCGGTGGTCCTGGTTTTCGCCGTCGTGCAGCGGTTCCTGGTGCAGGGGCTCAGCGCCGGGGCTGTCAAGGGATAGGGAGCATCATGAGAAGAATGCTGGTCGCCGTGGCCGCCGCCGCCCTGGCGCTGTCCGCCTGCTCGTCGGAGGGAGGTGCGGGGAGCGACGGGAACGTCACCATCACGTTCTGGGACAACAACGGCGGGCCCGCCCGTGAGCCGATCTACAAGGAGCTGATCTCGCGCTTCGAGGCCGCGAACCCGACCATCAAGGTCGAGTACGTGGGCATCCCGAGCGCGTCCGTGCAGCAGAAGTACGACACCGCCATCGCCGGCGGCGAGACGCCCGACGTCGGCGGCGTCACCACCTCGTACCTCGCGCACCTCGTCGGCCAGGAGGCGCTGGCGCCGCTGGACGACCGCATCACCAGCGGTCCGCTGAAGGACAAGCTGCTGCCGTCGCTGGTGGAGACGGTCCGCCAGACCGCGCCGGACGGCAAGCTCTACATCGTCCCGTCGTCGGCGAACATGGACGTCATCTGGTACCGCACCGACTGGTTCAAGGACGCGGGCATCGAGCCGCCGAAGACCTGGGACGAGTTCATCACCGCCGCCACGAAGCTCACCGACACGGGCGCGAACAAGTACGGCTACACCATCCGCGGCGGCGCGGGCTCGGTGTTCCAGCTGATCACCGAGGCGTACTCGTACTCCGGTGTGGACACCTTCTTCAAGGACGGCAAGAGCACGCTCAACGACAAGGCCAACGCCGAGCTCGTCGACAAGGTCGCCGACCTGTACAAGAAGGCCACGCCCGAGGCCGACGTGAACAACAGCTTCACCCAGATGATCGCCCAGTTCACGGGCGGCTCGGTCGCGATGATGCACCACAACCTCGGCTCCTACAGCGACGTGACGAAGGCGTTGGGCGACAAGGTCGCCGCGATCCCGCTGCCGGTCGGCCCCAGCGGCAAGCGGACCGTCGTGCCCAACCCGACCGACGGCTTCGCGGTGTTCAAGAACAGCGAGAACCAGGACGCGGCGTGGAAGTTCGCCGAGTTCCTGACCTCCTCGGAGTCCAACAGCTACTGGAACGAGAAGGTCGGCCAGATCCCGGCGAACACCGACGTGCGCAGCGCGGCGTGGATCGACAAGGCCGCCCACGTGAAGATGGCGCTCGGCGTGCTGGAGGACCCGGCCACGGTGCTCGTGCCCGCGCCGGTCTACCTGCCGCAGTACTCCTCGATCACCAAGACCGACAGCGAGCCCCAGTACCAGAAGGTGCTCCTCGGCGACTTGACCGCCCAGCAGTTCCTGGACGACATGGCGACCAAGCTGACCGAGGCGCAGAAGGAGTGGGAGGACCGGAAATGATCGAGCGCGTCGAGGTGTCGGTGTTCACGACCACCGCGTGGACCGCGGTGGACCCGCACGGGCACCGGCACCCGAGCGCCGAGCACGAGGTCCGCGAGGCGCTGCTGGAGATCACCGACTCCGACGGAGTCGTGGGGCGCGTGCAGGTGCACCCCGACCAGCTGCGCCCCGCCGTGCTGGAGTCGATCGTGAAGCCCGTGCTGCTCGGCGCGGACCCGTGGGACCGGGAAGCGCTGTGGCGCAGGATGGCGCGCAAGCAGCGCGGCTCCCACGGCCGCTTCACCGATCGGGCGCTGGGTTACGTCGACACGGCGCTGTGGGACCTGGTGGGCAAGAAGGTCGAGCAGCCGGTGTGGAAGCTGCTCGGCGGCGCCCGGTCCCGCATCCCGGCCTACGCCAGCACGATGTGCGGCGACGAGATCCCCGGCGGGCTGAGCACGCCCGGCGACTACGCCGAGTTCGCCAAGCAGCTGGTGGAGCAGGGCTACCGGGCGATCAAGCTGCACACGTGGATGCCGCCGGTGCCGGGCGCGCCGAGCGTGCGGGCGGACATCGCGGCGTGCGAGGCGGTCCGCGAGGCCGTCGGGCCGACGGTGGCGCTGATGCTCGACGCCAACCACTGGTACTCCCGCACGGAGGCGCTGGAGCTGGGCCGGGCGTTGGAGGCGCTGGACTTCTACTGGTTCGAGGAACCGATGGAGGAGGCGTCGATCAGCTCCTACCGGTGGCTGTCCGAGCAGCTGTCCATCCCGGTGATCGGCCCGGAAGTGGCGTGGGGCAAGCACCTCAGCCGCGCCGAGTGGATCACCTCGGGCGCGTGCGACATCCTGCGGGCCGGCCCGACCGACGTCGGCGGCATCTCGCCGACGATCAAGGCGCTGCACCTGGCCGAGTCGTTCAACATGGACTGCGAGATCCACG
This sequence comes from Saccharothrix hoggarensis, assembly GCF_042678885.1. GTDB lineage: Bacteria > Actinomycetota > Actinomycetes > Mycobacteriales > Pseudonocardiaceae > Actinosynnema > Actinosynnema hoggarensis. Next base: position 1,742 of record NZ_JBHTLK010000015.1, on the reverse strand, counting down.
GCGACGGCTCCGCCAGCCTGGCGGTCCTCGGCGGCACGGACAACGGCCGCTGGTACGAGCGCGGGCTGCTGCACCCCCGGCACGACTTCGACCGCGTGCCGCCCCACCGGCTCGCGATCGCCGACCCGCTCGACGAGGACGGCTGCGTCGCCATGCCCACCGGTCCGGGCCTCGGCGACGAGTTCGACGTCGAGCACATCCGCGAGCACACCGTGGAGAGGTGGTGAGTCCGGTGTAGGCCCACGGCCGCCGCCACGTCCCACCGCCGCCACGTCCGACCGCCGCCGGTTCCCTTTTCATCCACAGTCGCATGGAGGAAACCGCATGTCCCGCAAGCTCTCCCGCGCACTGCTCGTGGTCACGGCCCTGGCCGCGACCGCGGTCCTGGCGCCCTCGGCCAACGCCGCGTCGTTCAACCTCGAAGGTTGGGGCACGCAGTGCGGTGGCACGACCGGTGGCGGCAGCGCCACGCCGGTCACCGTGAGCAGCACCTCGGCGTTCATCTCGGCCGTCCAGTCGTCGAGCGCGTCGGTGGTCCGGGTCTCCGGCACCATCACGCTGTCCAGCCTGACGAAGGTCGCGTCGAACAAGACGATCATCGGCGTCGGCTCGGGCGCCACGATCACCGGGCACGGCCTGAACGTCTCCAACGCGTCCAACGTCATCATCCGGAACCTGAACTTCCGGAACTGGGCCGACGACGCGATCAACGTCCAGTACTCGACCAGGGTGTGGATCGACCACAACAGCCTGTCGAACGGCTACGACGGCGCCGTCGACATCAAGCGCGCGTCCGACTGCGTCACGGTCTCGTGGAACAAGTTCAGCTCCCACGACAAGACCATGCTGCTGGGCCACAGCGACAGCAACGGCGCCGAGGACCGCGGCAAGCTGCGGGTCAGCTACCACCACAACTGGTTCGACGGCACGAACCAGCGCCACCCGCGCGTGCGCTTCGGCAACCCGGTGCACGTCTACAACAACTACTACGGCGGTGTGACGTCGTACGGCGTCGCGTCCACCGAGGAGGCGGGCGTCCTCGTCGAGGGCAACTACTTCGAGAACACGCGTGACCCGTTCCACCGCGGCGAGGGCGACTCCGACCCGGCCAACCTGGTGGCGCGGAACAACCACTTCGTGAGCTCGGGCTCGGGTGACCAGGGCGGCACCGTCAAGGCGATCCCGTACTCCTACACGCTCGACAGCGCGAGCAGCGTGAAGTCGATCGTGCAGAGCGGCGCGGGCACGGGCAAGGTCTCGTAACGCCGCGTTCGGACACCCGGCGGCCCTTGGCACGTCTCCCGCCAAGGGCCGCCTTCCCGCGCGCTACGGGCTGACCGCGTCGACGCCCATGACGACCGCGACCCCGAGCAGGACCAGCGCGAACACCCGTTGGAGCGTGGTCGCGCGGACCTTGCCCGCGAGCCGCCGGCCGTCCCACGCGCCGAGCAGGGCGGTGGCGGCGAACGGGCCGACGAGCGCCCAGTCCACGAGGGCCAGGCCGCCGGCGCGGGCGGCGAGAGCGGCGCCCGCGTTGGTCGTGACGACGAGCAGGCTGGTGCCGACGGCGGTGGACATCGGCACCGACAGCACGGTGACCAGCGCGGGCACGGCGAGGAACCCGCCGCCGACGCCGAGGAACCCGGTCATCGCGCCCAGCCCCGCACCCACGCCGACCGCTCGCACGGGACGCGCGCCGTGCCCGGTCGGGTCGGGGCAGCGGCGCAGCATCGACACCGCCG
>NZ_JBHTLK010000014.1:0-59192 GCF_042678885.1 Saccharothrix hoggarensis | reverse complement strand
CCTTCCTGTCGTTCTGGGTCAGCGAGGGGGCGCAGGAGCACTGGATGGAGCGGTCGGGTTACCCGTCGATCCGGCTCGACCAGAACTCCCTGCCGAGCAACCCGTTCGTGGCCGAGTTCGCCGACGACGCCCGGATCGCCCGGCCCCTGATGCCGGGCACGGTCGAGTTCGCCAAGATCCACGACGACGTGTTCGCCCAGGCGATCAGGGACATCGTCGCGGGGAAGGTCGACACCGCCGAGGGACTGGCCGCCGCCGCCCGCCGCATCGACGAGATCCTCACCGAGTCCCGATGAACGGCGATCGAACTCTCCCCGCCGCTCGTCACCACGTCGGTCACCTCGGTGAGTCGACCGTCACCTCGACCACGCCCCGGCCGGCCCTCTCTCCCCCCGGCCGGGGCCTTCCCCCCTCACCTCGACGACATGGCCCGACAGTGCAGCTGACAGTCGACCGGGTCCCCGGGTTCCGCTCCACCGGGGTTCGGTCCGTCCTCGTGGGAGAACGCACGTGAACGAGTGCCATCGGCATGTCCTGGCGAGGCCTCAGGACCATCGCGGCACGCGGGTCGGGCGGCGGTCGCGCCGCGACCTCGTCGACCGCGCCGCCGCGCTGTTCCGGCGGGAGCTGTCGCGGGAAGCCGACGTGGTGTGCTCGGCCCCGGGCCGGTTGAACCTCGTGGGTGAGCACACGGACTACAACGACGGGCTCGCCCTCGCCATCGCGCTGCCGCACCGCGCGGTGGTCGCCGCCGCGGCCCGTGACGACGGCCGGCTGACGGTCACCTCCGTCAACCTGCGCGGAGAGGTCCGGCGAAGCGGTGCCTTCCCCATCTCCGAGATCGCCGTCGGCGGTGTTCCCGACTGGGCGGTCGACGCCTGCGCGGTCGCGGGGGTGCTGCGCGAGCACGGCATGGCGGCCGGCGCGGATCTGGTCCTGGCCGGCGACGTGCCCGCGCGAGCCGGGCTGGCGTCCGACCGCGCCGCCGGGTGCGCCGTCGCGCTGGCCCTGCTGGAACTGGCCGGCGCGACGCAGCTCTCGGGCATCGTCGCCGAACTCGTCCGAAGGGCCGCGAACGAGTTCGGCGGCGTACCGGCTGGGGTTCTCGACCAGACCGCTTCGCTGGACTGCATCAGGGATCACGCGCTGTTCCTCGACGCCCGAAGCGGCACAGCCGAGCAGATCCCGTTCACCCTGGCGGGGCGTGGCCTGTCCCTCGTGGTGATCGACGTCCGCACCCGGGGCCATGTCCACCACTCGAGCAGTCGTGCCGCACGCCGTGTGGAATGCGCCCGTGCCGCTGCGGTGCTGGGTGTGCCGACCTTGCGCGACATCGGCATGGGTGATCTGTCCGACGCGTTGCGCCTCCTGCCCGCCGAGCTGCACGGCGTGGTCCGCCACGTGGTGACGGAGAACGACCGCGTCGTGATGGCGGGGACCGTCCTGCGCACCGGGTGCGTCGCCGATCTGGGGCCGTTGCTGACCACGTCGCACGCCAGCCTGCGTGACGACCACCGGGTGTCCGGTGCGGCGTTGGACCTCGCCGCCGGTTGCGCCGTCACCGCCGGCGCGATCGGCGCCCGCCTGACGGGCTCGGGCTTCGACGGGTCGGTTCTCGCACTCGTGCCCTCGCACCTGCTCCAAGACCTCGACGACGCACTGACCTGTGCGTTCGCCGGAAGGGGCCTGTCCCGACCACGACTGTTCACCGTGACGCCGTCCGACGGAGCGCGTCGGGATCGCTGACACCCGCTCCTCCGAAGTCCTCCCCCGTCCACCGACACGCTTGGAGAAGCCCATGCTCGATCCGTTGAGCAAGTACGAAGCCGGCGCCGATGCCACGAAGCCGTCGCGGCGCGCCTCCGCGGCGTTCACCCGGTTGCACGGTGCCGCGCCGAGCGGTGTCTGGTCTGCGCCCGGTCGGGTGAACCTGATCGGGGAGCACACGGACTACAACGACGGTTTCGTGCTGCCGTTCGCGTTGCCGCACCGGACCGCGGTGGCCGCGTCAGCGCGGGACGACGGTCTGCTGCGGGTGGCCACGCTGCACGACGGGGTGTTGGAGGAAGCCGACCCGGTGGCGGTGGCCGATCTTGAGCCGGGGGTGGTCGGTGGTTGGGCGGCGTATCCGGCGGGGGTGGCGTGGGTGCTGCGGGAGCAGGGCCTGACCGGTGGGGCGGACCTGGTGATCGCCGGTGACGTGCCGGCGGGCGCCGGGTTGTCGTCGTCGCACGCGTTGGAGTGCGCGGTGGCGTTGGCGCTGCTCGGCTTGGCGGATCGCGCCGTGGACGACCTGCCGCAGGTCGCCCGGTGGGTGCAGCGGGCGGAGAACGAGTTCGTCGGCGCTCCGACGGGCCTGCTGGACCAGACCGCGTCGCTGTGCTGCACCGAGGCGCACGTGCTGTTCTTGGACGTGCGGTCGTTCGAGTCGGAGCAGGTGCCGTTCGACGCCGCGGCGCACGGTCTGGAGGTGCTGGTCATCGACACGCGGGCCAGTCATTCGCACACCGATGGCGGCTATGGCGCACGGCGTGCGGGCTGTGAGAAGGCGGCGTCGGTGCTGGGGGTTGCCGCGTTGCGGGACGTGGACGTGAGCGGGTTGGACGCGGCGCTGGACCGGGTGCCGGAGGAGTCGCGGCCGTTGGTGCGGCACGTCGTGACGGAGAACGAGCGGGTGCTGGCGGCGGTGGGGTTGCTGCGCGGCGGTCGGTTGGCGGAGCTCGGGCCGCTGCTGGACGCGTCGCACGCGTCGTTGCGCGACGACTACCGGGTGTCCGCGCCGGAGCTGGACGTGGCGGTGGACGCGGCGAAGGCGGCGGGCGCGTTGGGTGCGCGGATGGTGGGTGGCGGTTTCGGCGGGTCGGCGATCGCTCTGGTGCCCGTGCAGCGGCACGACGAGGTGGTGCGGCAGGTGCTCGCCGCGTTCGCCGAGCGCGGCTGGGCCACGCCCAGGACGTTCACGGCGGTGCCCTCGGCGGGCGCCGGCCGGGATGAGTGATCGATGAGTGCCAACCGATCGGTGATCCTGACGAAGGCGGGTTCATAAGATGAGGTTGCTCGTCACGGGCGGCGCCGGGTACGTGGGCAGCGTGTGCGCGGCCAGGTTGGTGGAGTCGGGGCACGAGGTGGTCGTGCTGGACGACCTGTCCACCGGGCACGCGGACGCGGTGCCCGACGGCGCGCGGCTGGTCGAGGCGGGCATCGACGACGCGATCGGCGGCGTGCTCGCCGAGGGCGTGGGCGGCGCGGGCTTCGACGGCGTGCTGCACTTCGCGGCCAAGTCGCTGGTCGGCGAGTCCATGCAGGACCCGGCGAAGTACTGGCAGGGCAACGTGGTGACGTCGCTGCGTCTGCTGGACGCCATGCGCGAGCACGGCACGCCCCGGCTCGTGTTCTCCTCCACCGCCGCCACCTACGGCGAACCGGAGCGGGTGCCGATCGCGGAGACCGCGCCGACGCGACCCACCAACACCTACGGCGCGACCAAGCTCGCGATCGACCACGCCATCACCTCCTACGCGGCCGCGCACGGCCTGGCCGCCGTGTCGCTGCGGTACTTCAACGTGGCCGGCGCCTACGGGCGGTTCGGCGAGCGGCACGGCGTGGAGACCCACCTGATCCCGATCGTGCTGCAGGTCGCGTCCGGTCGGCGCGAGCGGGTGCAGGTCTACGGCGACGACTGGCCCACCCAGGACGGCACGTGCGTCCGCGACTACATCCACGTCGTGGACCTGGCCGACGCGCACCTGCGGGCGCTGGAGCACGCGGCCGCGGGCGAGCACCGCATCTACAACCTGGGCAACGGCTTGGGCTTCTCGGTGAAGCAAGTCATCGACGCCTGCCGCGAGGTGACCGGCCACCCGATCCCCGCCGACGTCGCCCCGCGCCGGGCCGGCGACCCGGCCGTGCTCGTGGCCGGAAGCGAGAAGGCCCGCACCGAACTGGGCTGGAAGCCCGAGCGGGTCGACCTGACCGGCATCGTGCGCGACGCCTGGAACTTCACCACCGACCGGGACGAGGAAACCAGAGCGGGGCGTGTGTGGTGATGGGTCGGAGCGATGTGTCTTCGGGGTGGCACAGTCGTTGGTACCGGACCAGCTCGCCCGTGCTCATCGGGCGGGGCGAGCAGTTGGCCGCGTTGCGTGAGGTCGTCGTGCGCCGTCCCTCGGTCGTCCTGCTGGAGGGCGAGGCGGGAGTGGGCAAGAGCAGGTTGGTGTCCGAACTGCTGGCCGGGGACCTGGGTGCGGTGTTGCCGTTGGCCGGCTACTGCCGGCAGGTCGGCGAGCCGTTCTCCTACGGTGCGCTGTTGGAGGCACTGCGGGGCATTGGGCCGAGACTGGCTCCGCAGCGGGATCTGAACCCGGTGATCGGCGCGTTGGCTCCGCTGCTGCCCGAGATCGCCGCCGAGCTGCCCGCCCCGTTGCCGCCGATCGGTGACCCCCGGGCCGAGCGGCACCGGCTGTTCCGCGCGGTGCGGGAACTCCTGGCCGCGCTCGGCCCGGTGCTGCTCGTCATCGAAGACCTGCACTGGTCCGACGACGGCACGCGTCAACTGCTGCGCTTCCTGGCCGGTGAGCCGCCGGCCACCCTCAGCATGGTCCTCACCTACCGGCGCGAAGATCTGCACGGTGGCAGTCCGTTGGGCGCGGAGTTCCGATCCGCTGCGGGCGGATTGCTGGCGGTGCTGGAGATCGAACCGCTCGACGTCGACGGCGTGCGCGGGCTGACCGAGGCCATCCTCGGCGCGAAGAGGGTGTCGGCGGAGTTCGCGGCCCTGCTGCACGAGCGGACCGCCGGCATCCCGTTCGTCGTCGAGGAGACCCTGCGCGCCCTGCGCGACCCTGAAGGCGCGGTGCACGCGGGCAGCGCACGTGCCCAGCGGCTGCTCGACGCGGTCAAGGTCCCGGTGTTGCTGCGCGACGCGATGGCCGACCGCCTGGCCACCCTGCCCGCCGCCGCGGTCCGCCTGATCGAGGCGGCCGCGGTGCTCGGCACCCCCTCACCCGCCGACTTGCTCGGCGAGGTCGGTGATGTCCCGGAGGACCAGGTACGGGCGGCACTCACGCACGCCGTGGACGGGCACGTCCTGCACGAGGTGGAGGGGTTGAGGTACGGGTTCCGGCACATGCTGGCCCGTCAGGCCGTCTACGACACGATCAGCGCTCCGGAGCGCGCCGCGTTGCACGGCCGTGCCGTCGACGCGTTGCAGCGCGTCGAACCCAAGCCGTTGGTGCAGTTGGCGGAGCACAGCGAGCGGGCGGGCCGGACAGCGGACTGGTTGGCCTACGGGGAGGCCGCGGCCGACCGGGCCACCGATTCCCGTGACGCAGCGACCGCGACCACGCTGCTGCAACGGTTGCTGGCCGCGCCGGTGCTGCCCGCCGACGTGGTCGACCGACTGGCGATCAAGCTCGGACGCGTCGCCAACACCGGCTTGGACCAGCACGACGCGACCGCGACGCTGGAACGCCTGCTGACCGACCCCCGCCTGAGTGCGTCGGCGCGCGGTGAGGTGCGCATGCACCGGGCTTTCCTGCTGCTCCGCCGGATCGGCCACATCCAGGAGGGCAGGGCCGAACTCGAACGCGCGATCGACGAGTTGGAGAGCAGGCCCGACCTCGCCGCCCGCGCCGCCGCGGCGCTCGCCATCCCGTCCAACGGCACCGTCCTTCCGGACGTGTTCCGCCGGTGGCGGGATTTCGCCAGGGCACACCGGGAGACCTCGACGGGCCAGCTGCGGATCTACCTGCTGGCCAGCGAAGTCCCGTCCGCTCTGTACCACGGACGCCTGGCCTGGCTGGACGAGGTGCCGGAGCACGTGGACGACCCCGGCGACCGGCCGCACCTGGCACGGCTGAAGTGCAACGTCGCCGATGCCTGCGTCTGGCTCGGAAACCTCGACGTGGGTGCCCGCTTCCTGCGCGACGGACTGCGGTTGGCGCACGAGAGCAACGCGGCCTTCTTGGTCAGCACCGGCCGGACCACCGAGGCGCGGCTCGACTGGATCACCGGTCGGTGGGAAGGCCTGGCGGAACGGGCGACCGGGTTGCTCGAGGAGTACCGCGACGTGACCAGCATGACGAGCGAGCTGGAGCTGGTGCTCGGCTGGCTCGCCGCGGCCCGTGGGGACTGGACGGCGGCGGACGAGCACTTCGGTCGGACCGGGGCCCACGACCCGGACGATGCGATCGTTCCCGTGGCGATCAGCGGGATCGCAGGACTGGCCTCGATCCTGCTGGAACGCGAGAAGGCAGCCGAGGCGGCGGCAGCGGTCGACCGCGGGCTGACCGCCGTGCGCAAGACGGACATCTGGCCCTGGATCGGCTTGCTGACCCCGGTCGCGGTCACCGCCTACTCGGCCACTGGACGGACCGCGGCGGCGGAGCGGCTGGTCGATGAGGTCTCCGAAGGCATCGCCGACCGTGACGCGCCCGCCGTGCTCGCAGCGCTCGCGGAGAGCAGGGGCATGCTGGCCGAGGCCCGCGGTGAACCCGTGGACGCCGTCGGGCACTTCAGGGAGGCCGCCGCGCGCTACGAGGCGGTGCCGGCGCCGTACTTCGCCGCCATCGCCCGGCACCACGAGGCGACCGTCGTGTTGCCGTCCGACCCGGAGAAGGCCGTAGAGCTGCTGACCGAGGTGGCGGGGACCTTCGAGGCGCTCGGCGCGGCGAAGGACGCCGCACGCTGCCGCCACGCCCTGCACACTCTCGGCAGCGCGAAACCGGCTCGACGGGGACGACGGGGCTACGGCAGAGACCTCTCCCCCCGAGAGCTCCAGATCGCCCGCATGGTCGCCGACGGGCAGACCAACCGTGAGATCGCCGAGAAGCTGGTCCTGTCCCCTCGGACGGTCGAGCAGCACGTGGCTCGGCTGTTCCGCAAGCTCGGCATCAACTCGCGCGCCGAACTGCACCTCGACCGCCTCCGCTGACGTCGTAGCGCGAGCGAGCGGCGCTGCCGGGTGACTACCGGAAGCGCCGCTCGACACCGGGACCTACCTCTAGAACATCACCGGGATGCACCAGGTCGGGAAGTTCGAGGACGGGGCGCCATGGCACCGGATCTGCTTGCTGACGGTGCTCTTCTGGTCGAAGCTGTCCGTCACGGTGAGTTTGGCGGTGAAGGTGACCGCCTGCGCCGTGGTCGAGTACGTGTGGCTCGCCTTGACGCCGGTGGCGGTCTTGCCGTCACCGAAGTCCCAGGTGTGGGAGACGATGTCGTCGTTGGGGTCGCTCGATGCGCTGCCGTCGAAGGAGCACACGTCCCTCTGGCAGGACACGCTGAACGCCGCCCTCGGCGGCTGCGGACCCGCGACAGCCCGCCTCGACGTGGTGGCGGTCTTGCCGCTGTTGTCGGTCACCGTCAGCTTCACGGTGTAGGTGCCGTTCCTGCCGTACTTGTGGGACGGCTTGACGCCGCTGCCGGTCGTGCCGTCACCGAAGTCCCAGCCGTAGGAGGAGATCGTGCCGTCCGGGTCCGACGAGCCCGACGCGTCGAACGTGCAGTCCGGCGTCGTCGACGAGCAGTTCGCGACGAAGGAGGCCTTTGGCGCACCGGGGTCACGGGCGCCGAGGTCGTCGACGTAGAGCAGCCGGTTCGGCGAGTCCATCGGGTCGGAGATCTTGTTGACCGTCGCCGTGTCGAGCACAAGCGCGTTGGCGTCGGCCACCGAGAGGTCCGGGTCGGCGGCCAGCACCAACGCCAAGGCGCCGGCCACGTGCGGCGTGGCCATCGACGTGCCGTTCCACGCGGCGGTCTTGCCGTCCTGGGTGGTGGAGGTGATTGAGCTGCCCGGCGCGAACAGCTCGACGCACTCGCCCCAGTTGGACGACGACGTGGCCGAGCCCCACACGCTGCGGCGGTCCTCGCTGTCCGACGCGGCGACGGTCAGCACGCCCGGCGCGGCCGCCGGGCTGACCTCACAGGCGTCCTTGCCGGCGTTGCCCGCCGCGACGGCCCACGCGACGCCCGCGGCGACCGAGTTGGCCACGGCTTCGTCGACCGCGTCGCTCTGAGCGCCGCCGAGGCTCATGTTGCCCACCGCGGCCTCCGGGGCGTTCTCGGTCACCCAGTCGATGCCCGCGATCACCTGGGCGAACGAGCCACTGCCGGCGCAGTTCAGCACCCGGACCGCGACCATGTCCACGTTCTTCGCGATGCCGTAGGTCTTGCTGCCGATCGTGCCGGCCACGTGGGTGCCGTGACCGTGGCAGTCACCCGCGTCGCTGTCGTCGTCGATGAAGTCGTAGCCGCTGACGGCCCGACCCTCCAGGTCGGGGTGGTCGAAGGCGATACCCGTGTCGACGACGTAAGCGGTGACGCCGGAAGCGTCGTTCGGCGCCGCGTAGCTGTCGTCCAACGGCAGATCACGCTGGTCGACGCGGTCCAAGCCCCACGTCTCCGACGTGCGCACCACACCGTTCCGCTCCACGTAGCGCACCGCCGGATCCGCGGCGAGCCGCTTCGCCTGCCGCTCACCCATCCGCACCGAAAAGCCACGTAACGCAGCCGAATACACGTGCGCGACCTCGCCACCGTACCGCCCGGCCAGGTCCGTCGCCTGCGCCGAGACCGCCGCCTGAACGCTCGCCGTCGCCGACGGCGCGCCGGCCAAGGCCACGATGTAGCTGCCTTCGACGGCGTCCTGGACACCCGCGCCCAGGATCCGGCCCTCGGCCGCCTGCGCGACGCTGACAACGCTCAACGTCAACGCGACGGACGCGAGCCCGGCGCACAGGCCGGCCCTGAGCGTCCCTCGCCCTTGTGATGTGGACATGCTTGATCGAACTCCTAGTCGTAGCAGGGAACGACATCAATCGGCTCCGTCGCGGCAGGGTGTGCCCTCGACGGCTTCGTGCGGGAGCCCGACGATGCTTCAGGCATCACACGCGGTCCAGTGCAGCGCCACGCCGTCAGCCGGTCGCCGGCCGGCGACACCCCCACGTCGGGGACGTCGCCGACAAACCGAGAATCACGGGCGCACGCCGAGCGAACAATCAGTAAAAGAGTTCGTGCGTATACGCAATTATTGTTTCGATAACCCAGTTGGCCGATCAAGTCGGGCACCGGATATCCGAACGGCCGACAAAACAGATCCCGTCGCCGGTGTTCCATTTGTCCACAGCTGGTTCACGGCGGTGAGGCAGGCGCACCGGCTCCGACATCGTGCTCTCGTTCGACGTGGAGGTCCCGAAAGCGGGCGCGTCCGACCCCGAACTCGGCTCGACCCGCGGTGACGCGATCATCGACAAGATCGACCTCACCCTGGTCGAGCTGACCCTCGACGAGCAGGCGGAACGGACCGGCCGGTACGTGGTCGTCATCCGCTACGCCAACGCCCACCACCCGGCGGCGGAGCGCTCATCTCCGATACGGGCGCGTGCACGCACCGACACCCCGTGGGCGGCGTCGGGTGGACGCTGCCCACGGGGTGCGGGAATCATTCGGTTGTGGTGCCGGTCAGCTGATGGTCACAGCGCCGGGTAGGCGTTGCGCATCAGCTCCTGGAACTGGGCCGAGAACCAATGGCCCGACAGCGGGGCGTCGGGCAGCGCGCCCGACATGTTGTTGCCGTTGCGCGGGTTGCCGGTGTAGGTCGGGTCGCACATGCGGTCGAAGCCCTTGCCCTCGTCGTTCGGGATCTCGGTGCTGGAGCCGTCCGACTCGCCCGGCGGCTTGATCCAGACGTAGGCGTCGATGTTCGGCTTCGGCGCCGCCTTCGGCCGCTCACCGAGACCCGCGCCGGACTGGTTGCACCAGTTGCCCTTCTGGAAGCGGCGGTCGATGCGCGACTCGTTGACGTAGGTCGTCGGGTCGCGGTCGACTTGGCGGTGGGCCGGTTCGGGCCGCCCCAGCCGTTGCGCGAGGTGTCGATCAGCATGCCGATGTTGCTGTCGAAGCCCTGCTTGACGAGCTCGGCGCGGAACGCCGTGGCGAAGCCCAGCTCACCGTTGAAGTCGTTCCAGTCGACCCACTTCGACGCCTCCTTCACCGGACGGCCGCCGACCACGTCGTCCACCGTCCAGTACGGCTCCTCCAGCGGCGAGTAGTTCGCCGTGTTGGTGATGAAGCCGTGAACCTTGTCCTTGGTGGCGTTGTTCTTGCCCAGCAGCGTGGCGAACAGCTTCGCCGAGGCGAAGAAGTTGTCGTACTGCGGGTCGGTGTCGCCCCACCCGATCCAGCCGTGGTGCGCGGCGTCGATGTAGTTGTAGACGTTGGAGATCGCGCCCAGCTTGCCCAGCGCGTACGAGACGCCCTCGATGTAGTTGCCGTTGGCCTTCATCGTGTCGCAGTTCGGCGTCGCCGTGACGCGCGGCGAGACGTTGGTGACCAGGTTCGGCAGCGAGTCGATCTCGATGACCGTGACGACGCGCAGCTTGGAGTACGCCGGACGGGCCACGATCTCGGCGATCTTGTCGATGTACTCGGTCTTGTAGCGACCGATCTCGTCCGCCTTCAGCTCACCGTTCGAGGCCAGCGCGGCGCAGTCGCGGCCGGGCAGGTTGTAGACCACCAGCTGGAAGACCAGCTGACCGTCCGAACGCGCGGCGCGCTGCTTCTCGGCCTCGTCGAGGTGGTCGGCCAGGCCCATGCTGCCGGTGGTCGGCGAGCCGTTGCCGGTGATCGCGCTGATCCGGTCCATCCACACGCCCGTCGGCTGGTTCGCGATCCGCGAACCACCCGGCTCGGCGGCCGCCAGACGCGACCACTGCGGGTTCACGTACACCCCCGCGCCCACATAGGGGTTGTCGACCTTCGAACCACCTGGGTTGGTCGTCGTGGTGGTCGTAGTAAGCGTGGTCGTGGTCGTGGTGTCGACCGACCCCGTGCACACCGTGCCGTTCAGCTTGAACTGCGTGGGCACCGGGTTGGACCCGGTCCACGTGCCGTTGAAGCCGGGCGTCACCGACGCGCCGGTGCCCAGGTTCGCGCTCCACGAGGGGTTGCGCACGGTCACATGGCTGCCGGACTGGGAGAACGTGCCGTTCCAACCCTCCCTGATCGTCTGACCGGCGGTGAAGTCCCACTCCAACGTCCAACCGCCGGAGATGGCGTCACCGAGGTTGGTGACCGTGACGTCGGCGCCGAAGCCTCCTTGCCACTGGTCCTTGATCTGGTACGACACCCGGCAACCCGCGGCGGCACTGGCGGTGCCCGTCGAAGCCACCACCCCGGCGACGGACAACGCCGCCACCGAGGTCACCGCCAATCCCGCGGCCCATTTCCGGGAACGGACTAACGTGCGCAGAATCATGCGTTTCTCCTTGCGAGTGACCCACCGTCCTGGGAGCGCTCCCAGCGGTGGGCATGGACATCGGTGTCCAAGTTCTTGAGTCGTTTCCGCCGCTGCCGGAACGGCTCAGGCGGTGGTGCAGGTCGGCGTGGTCGCCGACGGTATGCCGCTGCCGATGAAGCCGAACGAGACGCTCTCACCGGGGTTGATCGCGCCGTTCCACGACGCGTTCTTCGCCGTCACGGTCGAGCCGGAGGTGGACAGCTCGGTGTTCCAGGCGTTCTGGATGCCCTGGCCCGCGGCAAGCGCCCAGGTGACCCGCCAGCCGGTGATCGCCGTGGTCTTCTGGTTCTTGACGGTGACCTCGGCCTGGTACCCGCCGGGCCACTGGTTGCTCACGCGGATGGTGGCGGCGCAACCGCCCGCGGGTTCCGGCTGGTTGCCCGGGTCACCCTTGAAATCGGGCAGCTCGTCCAGCGTGATGACGTTGGCGTGGTGGTAGACGCGCTGGACGAAGTCGCGCGGGTTGGTCACGCCGTCCTGGATGAAGTTGCCGGACCAGGTGACGAACCAGGACCAGCGGGCCTCGTAGGCGCGCACCAGGTCGGGGTCGGGGATGGAGCCGACCTCGCCGAGCGCGACCAGCTTCCTGTCTCCGCCCAGCTGCACCAGCCGGTCGTACTGGCCCACCAGCGCGCTGTGGTCGCCCTGCGGCAGGTAGACGTCCGCGCTCACCACGTCGACCACGTCGTCACCGGGGTACCAGTCCGGCGAGATCGAGTTCCACACCCAGATCAGGTTGTGCAACCCGTGGTGGTTCACCAGCCGGTCGTACATGATCCGCCACAACTGCTTGGCGGGACCCGCTCCCTTGGCGCCCCACCAGAACCAGCCGCCCTCGGCCTCGTGCAACGGCCGCCACAGCACCGGCACCTTGGCATCCGCCAGCCGCTCGAGCTGCACCGCGATCGCGTCCATGTCCCGGATCAGCAACTGGTAGTCGGTCGAGGACGTGTCGGCCAGTGCCGCGGCCACGTCGAACGTCGTCGCGTCGGTGTAGAAGCCGCGCCACCACTCCTTGCCCGGCTGGTCGATCAGACCCGACGGCGCGTTCCAGTGCCAGGCCAGGGTGACGATCCCGCCACGGGCGTCATAGGCCAGGGCGTGGTCGACGTCCCGGCCGGTCGTGCCGCGCTCGACCCGGCTCGGCGAGTAGTCCATCAGGTCGTAGCCACCCACCGCGGGCGCCTTGCCGATGTTCTGCTCGACCCAGTCGATGCTGCCCTGGTCCTGCTGACCGGACAGGATGTTCCTGCCGTAGTTGTCCGTCAGGTACCGCATCAGTCCCTTGGCCTCGGCGGTCGCGGCCGGGTCGGTCAACGCGCCGGTCACCTGGTGCGGCGGCCGCGGCGCGCTGGGCGTCACCTTGATCGCGTCGATCAGGTACCAACCCCAGTTGTTGGTGATGGTGATCGTGTTGTCACCCGGCCGCAACAGCGCTTTGCCCGCCGGGATCGTGGCGAACGTCGAGACCGCCGGGAACGACACGTCACCCAGACCGCTGCCGTTCAGCGACAACGACGCCGTCTTCGCGCCATACGGCGTGGCGTAACGGATCGTCAGGTCGTGCAGGCCGCCTGGGCTGTCCGGGATGGTGATGGTGACGTTGTCCGTCGACTGGTCGAACCCGGCCACGTAACCCGTGCCCGAGTAACCATCCAGCCTCGACTCGACCACGGTCCCGTTCAGGACACCCGTCTCGGCCTCGAGCCACGTGTCCGCTGCCACGGCCGGCGGTGGTGGTGCCAAGGCCGCCAAGAGCAGCGCGGCCACGAATACAGGGCGCACGTCAGTAATCCCTTCACATCATTGGTCAGGGCTGATCGCGAGCTGGCAACGCCCCCAGGCCCGGATTCCGTTGGCCTGGGAGCGCTCCCAGTATTCCCATCGGCGAAGTAACCCCTTAACTGCGGGAGGCGCGGCACAGGGCGGTCACTACCGATCGCGAGTTCACAGCGGAACCCGAACGGAAGCTTAGCAACGAAGCTTTTAAGGTGAAACCCGCAAAATAGCCGCACACCGATTCTACGACTATTACTGGAGTAGCGCCTGACTGACGCTGGAGCGATTAGGTATACGCAATGTGCGCTTTGCCCTTGAGCTGACCGTCAGGCCGTCGACGCTCGCACGAGCGGGCACATCTGCCACCCTGTTCGACACCGTCCCCGCCGATTCGGGCATCTGGAACCAGCACCACCTGCTCCACGCGCTGCGCGAGCACGGGCACTTCCCACCAACGCCCGACCGCTACAAGCACTGCCACAGCCGGCCACCGATCAACCAGCCGTCACCCACCTCGACATCCGCCGACGACCGCGACTGGGCGGCATCCTCGGCGAGTACACCACGCCGCCAACCTGCACAGACGTCATTCTCGGCAAGCACAGGGCGGGTTGGCGTGCCCGCGGGCGCACCAGCCGACGACGTACCCCGCGCTGAACGCGGCGTCGAACGACGGGGCGGGCCGGCCAGCACTTGAACGGCTCGGTCCCCGCCCCACCATCGTGCGGTGGGGCGGGGACCGGGCCTGTGTTCAGTTGGGCTGGATGTAGTCCAGTTCGGCGTATCCGGCGCCACTGTCGAAGCAGGGCGAGCTCTTCGCCAGGCGGATCACGTTGTAGGCCAAGCCCTGGTGGCCGCCGCCCCAGTGCCGTTCGCGTAGCCAACGGTCATGGGGTAGCTGCGGCCCGTGGGCACGTTGACGGGCACCGTGCACCTAGTTGTTCGGGGGGATGGGAGAGGACGTGTTGCGTCATCCGGTGGTGGGCACCCAGACCCGCATCGGTCCAGGCGTCCGGTTGCCCCACAGGAAGTAGGGGATGGCGGCGAAGGTGACCGGCGTGGAGTCGGTCGCCGGGGCGTCGGCGGTGTAGAGCTCGTCGGTCGCAGGTGGTTCGACCGTGCCGCGGACGGTCAGCGCCTGCGGAATGCCTGGCACACCGGTGACCGCGGCACTGCCGGGGTCGATCCGGACATCCTCGAGCACGACGCCGGCGGGCAGGTCGTTCTGTTCGACGCAGTAGACGAGAGGGCCGCGGGTCAGGGCGACGCAGCCGCGGACGGCGTCGACGCGGGGGTGCGGTCGCACCACGCGCACGGGCATGTCCAGGTCGAGCGCGACGATCGCGCCGGTCGACCAGTCGCGCCGCAGCCTCAGGTAGCCGTCCTCGGGCTCGGCGTCGACCGGCGTCCCGTCGACGCTGACGCGGGCCGAGGTGCACCAGCCGGGTACGCGCAGGGACAGCGTGAGCGGTGCGGAGGCGGTGACGGTCAGCTCGACGCGTCCGTGCCAGGGGTAGTCGGTGCGGGTGGTGATCTCCACGGCGGTGCCGTCGACCTCGGTGCGGATCGTGCCGGCGGAGTACAGGTGGACCTGCACGCCGTCGTGGTCGGTCGTGGTGGTGTAACCGTGCAGCGACGCGACGAGTCGGGCGAGGTTGGGCGGGCAGCAGGCGCACGTGTACCAGGGCAGGCGCTGAGACGGCGCGTCCTCGTCCGAGCCGTCGTGGCCGGTGCGCAGGTGCAGCGGGTTGGAGTAGAAGAAGCGCGTGCCGTCGAGCGAGGTGGAGCCCGCGACCGCGTTGTACAGCGCGCGTTCCAGCTCGTCGGCGTAGCGCGCTTCGCCGGTGGCCAGCAGCATCCGCCAGTTCCACTGCACGGAGGCGATGGCGGCGCAGGTCTCGGCGTAGGCGCGGTCGGCCGGCAGCTCGTAGGGGTCGCCGAACGCCTCGTCGCGGTGGCGGGAGCCGTGGGCGCCGGTGATGTAGGTCTTGCTGCCGAACGCGTCGTCCCACAGCCGCCGTACCGCGGCCAGCAGTTCGTCGTCGTGGGTCTCCACCGCGACGTCAACGACGCCGGCGAGCAGGTACAGCTGGCGCACGGCGTGCCCGGCGACCTCGTCCGCCTCGCGGACCGGCACGTGGTCCTGGAGGTAGGCGGGGCCGAACCGCTCGTCGTTGAGCAGCCCGCGACCGCGGAGGTCGATCATGCGGCGGGCGAGGTCGAGGTAGGGGCGGTGCCCGGTGACCCGGTACAGCTCCACCAGGGCCGTTTCGACCTCGGGGTGCCCGTCCAGGCCGTCGGGGCCGTCGGCCGCGCCGAACCGCTCGACGAGCAAGTCCGCGAAGCGACGGGCGACCGCGAGCAGTTCCGACGCCACGCCCGCGCGCGCGGCGGCCACGGCGGCCTGGAACAGGTGGCCCGCCACGTACAGCTCGTGGCTGCGGTGCAGGTCCTGCCACCGCCTGCCGGGTTCGACCACCGTGTAGTAGGAGTTGAGGTAGCCGTCCTCGCCCTGGGCCTTGGCGAGCAGGGCCGCGGTCGAGTCGAGGAACGCGGCCGCTCCGGCGTCGTCGGGGTGGCCGGCCAGGTGCCAGGCGGCGGCTTCCAAGGTCTTGTGGAGGTCGGAGTCGGCGAACCACATGTTGCGGAACTCGCCGGACTTCTCGCCGGTGATCAAGCGGAGGTTGTCCAGGGCGCCGGCGGCTTCCAGCTGGTCGACGCAGTGCGGCAGCGTGCGGGTGGCGTTGCGGTGCTGCCACTGCGCGAACAGGCTGTCCGGCTCGAAGGTGACGTGGTCCAGCGCTACCGGTCGCAGCGCGGACTTGGCCGCCGCGGTGGGTCGCACGGGGCCGTGGTGCAGGTCGGTCATGGGGATTCCTTGTCAGCCCTTGGGGTCAGCCCTTGGGGTCAGCCCTTGAGGGCGCCGGAGGTGAAACCGCGTACGTAGTGCCGTTGCAGCAGGAGGAAGACGACGACGCAGGGGATGGCGGAGGTGACCACGCCCGCTTGGAGGGCCTCGAAGTCGACGGAACCCAGGCTGCCGGACTGGAGGTTGAACAGCGCGACGGGCAGGGTGAACTTCGAGCCGTCGGTGAGGAAGATCAGCGGTGCGACGAACTCGTTCCAGGCAGCCAGGAACGAGAACAGGCCCACGGTGACGATGCCCGGCAGGACGCCGCGCAGCAGGACCCGCCACAGCGCGCCGCCGATGGTGCAGCCGTCGATCAGCGCCGCCTCTTCCAGCTCGCGTGGCAGCGCCTCGAAGGAGCTGCGCATCATGAACAGCCCGAACGGGAGCTGGAACACCGCCAGCACCAGGCCGAGGCCGATCAGCGAGTTCTGCAGGCCGATCCAGCCGAGCAGGATGTAGAGCGGCACGAGGATGGTGGTGTAGGGCACCATCAAGATCGCCAGGGTGACGACGAAGAGCAGGTTGTGGCCGGGGAAGCGCAGCCGTGCCAGCGCGTACCCGCCCAGCGTGGTGGTCACGACGGTGACCGCGACGGCCACCACCGAGACGACGACGGTGTTGAACAGGTAGGTGCCCAGTCCGCTGCCGTAGTCGGCGAGCCGTTCGTAGTTGCCGAGCCCCCAGCCCTCGCCGTCGTCGGTGGCCCGCCTGCTGTCGACCGACGCGTAGAGCGTCCACAGCATCGGCAGCAGGAAGAGCACGGCCAGGGCGGCTCCGGTGACGTGGAACCCGGTGGTGCGCACGTGGGTCATCGCGTTCGTCCGCTCCGCCATCACCGACCTCCTCTGCGCAACAGGGCCAGCTGCGCGCCGTTGACGACGAGCAGGACGGCCAGGATGGCGACGGACACGGCGGCCGCCGCACCCAGGTCCTGGGACAGGAACGCCTCGCGGTACACGCTGATGACCACGGTGGCGGTCTCGTGCCGGCCGCCGGTGAGGATGAAGAACTGGTCGAACGCCAGCAGCGAGCCGGTCACCGACAGCACCATCATCAGCGCCAGCGTCGGCCGCAGCAGCGGCAGCGTGACCCGCCACATCGTCTGCCACCGGGTCGCGCCGTCCGCGCGGGCCGCCTCGTAGAGCACCGGGTCGATGCTCTGCAGGCCGGTCATCAGGATCAGCATGTAGAAACCGGCGAACCGCCAGGTGATCATGCCCACCGTCGAGTACAGGGCGTTGTCCGTGGTGCCCAGCCAGTCCACCGGGCCCAGTCCCAGCCACCGCACCACGTCGTTCAGCGGTGACGCCTCGGTGTTGAACAGGCCGTAGAACAACAGGCTCGCCGAGGCCAGGCCGACCGCACTGGGCAGGAAGATCGCCGTGCGGTAGAGCCCGACACCGGGCCGGCTCTCCTGCACCAGCAGCGCCAGCCCGAACGCCACCAGGCCCACCACCACCGTGGTGACCGCCGTGTACTTCAGCGTGAAACCGATGGCCCGCAGGAACAGGGGGTCGCTCAGCGCGCTGTAGTTCTCCACCCCGTTGGGGTACGACGCCCCCAGCAGTGGCCAGCGGTTGAACGACATCCACACCATCAGCACCAGCGGCACGACGAACAGCACCGCCACCAGCACCACCATCGGGCTCGCGTACAGCGCCCCGAGCCGACGCCTGGTGCGGCTCAACGACGCCCGGGAGCGCCGGGGCGCAGGCCGGACCTGCGCCCCGGGACGGATGTCGGACAGCGTGGCCATCGTCAGCTTCCGCTCGCCAGCGACCCGGTGATGGTCCCGTTGTGCTGCTTCAGCACGTCGGCCACGGGCGCCGACCCGAACAGCGCGTCGGTGACCGCCGCCGTCCACGGGCCGTTGGTGTCGTTGTAGGTCTTGCCGAAGTTCACCGAGATCGGCGTCTGGCCCTCGGTGGCGAGCAGGTTGAAGGTGCGCAACCGGGTGTCGCGCTTGGCGTAGTCGTTGTCGGCGAGGTCTTCCCGCACGGTGATGTTCTTGTTCTTCGCCAGCACCTCGACCTGCGCCTGGTCGGACAGCGTCCAGGAGATGAAGTCCCACGCCGCCGCGGCCTTGGTGGAGTTGGCGCTGATGCCCAGCACGTCACCGCCGACGAACGAGGACCGGCCGCCGGTGAGCCCGGGGATCGGCGCGACGCCCACCTGGAGGTTCGGGCCTTCCTTCAGCCCCTGCAACGAGGTGGCGCCCATCGGCTGGATGCCGATCCTGCCCTCGGCGAACAGCTGCGTCCACGTGGGACCGGACTCGTTCTTCGCCGCGGCGGGCACGATGCCCTCGGTGTACATGCGGCGCAGCAGGTCGTAGACCTTGGTCGCGGAGCCGTTGTCGATCGTGGAGGCGGTGCCCTTCTCGTCGAGCACCGTGTCACCGGAGGCCCAGATCATCGGCCAGGTGGTGAACAGCATGCAGCCGGGGCAGCCGCCGCCGAAGAAGTAGCCGTCCACGTCGCCGAGCGCGTCGATCTTCTTCGCCGCCTCGTACAGCCCTTCCAGCGACGTCGGCGGGTTGTTCGGGTCGAGGCCGGCCCGCTCGAACAGCACCTTGTTGTAGAACACGGCCGACAGGTCGATGTTGTGCGGCACGCCGTAGGACTTGCCCTCGTGCGTCGCCGCGTCCATGTGCGCGGGCGCCAGCTTGTCCTTGAACGGCAGTTCGTTCACCCGGGCGGTGATGTCGAGGAAGACGCCCTTGCTCGCGTAGTTGGGCGCGTAGACCACGTCGGAGGCCAGGATGTCGGGCAGTTGCTTGGCGCCGGCGGCCGTGCCGACCTTCTGCTGGTAGGAGTCGGCCGGGAACACCGTCAGCTCGACCTTGTTCTTGTGGCTCGCGTTGTAGGCGTCCACCAGGGTCTGGCTGAACGTGGCCGTCGGCGACCGCGTCCACATCGTCACGGTCGTGCCGTCGTCCACCGACGAGGTGTCGTCGGGCGATGAGCCTGTCGGCGCGCTCTGGCACGCGGCGAGGACCAGCAGCGACGCGGCGGCCAACACCAGGCGGCGCAGCCGCGGTGCGGGGGTTGAACTCATGGGGCGTTCCCTCGGAAGCGTTCGGAACCGGCTCGCGATCGTGGAGCCGGGGCGGCGGTGAACCCGTCCGCCGCGGAGCCGGGTCACCACGGCGGACGGAAAGGTAAGAAACCGGTTGCCGACGAACCTAGAGAGACGCTCATCACCTGTCAAGCCCGAGCTTCAAGGCTGTGAGCTGCGTTTACAACTTGGGTGTACCCGCAGCCGCGATCACGCGGTAACCTGCCGCCATGTCGCCGAGGAAAATCGAGGAAACCGAGCGGGCGCTGTCGCGACCGGCCACGATCAGCGACGTCGCACGCTTGGCCGGCGTCTCCGTCGGCACGGCTTCCAAGGCGCTCAACGGCCGGGGCTCGTTGCGCGAGGAGACCCGCAGGCGCGTCCGCCTCGCCGCGGACGAGCTGGGCTTCCAACCCAACAGCGCCGCGCTCACGTTGAACTCCGGGCGCACCTACACCGTCGGCATGATCACCACCGACACCATCGGCCGGTTCAGCATCCCGCTCATGACCGGCGTCGAGGACGCCCTGGGCGCGGGCCGCATGTCGGTGTTCCTCTGCGACGCCCGCGACGACCCCATCCGCGAGCAGTACTACCTGCGCACCCTGCTCAGCCGCCGCGTCGACGGCATCATCGTCACCGGCCGCCGCACCGAGGCCCGCGCCCCCATCGGCACCGACCTGCCCGTCCCCGTCGTCTACGCCTTCATCAGCTCCACCGACCCCCACGACTGCTCCGTCGTCCCCGACGAAACCGGCGGCGCGCGCAAAGCCGTGGACCACCTCCTCGCCCTCGGACGAACCCGCATCGCCCACATCACCGGCCCGGAGCGCCACCACTCGGCACGGGTCCGCGCCGACGCCACGACCGCTCGACTCGCCGAGGAAGGACTCGGTCTGGTCGGCGCACCGATGTTCGGCGAGTGGAGCGAGGCGTGGGGCAGGCAGGCCGCCGGCATCCTCATGGGCGCGCCCGACCGCTTCGACGCGGTCTTCTGCGGCAGCGACCAGATCGCCCGCGGCGTGGCCGACGCCCTGCGCGCGGCCGGCCGCCGGGTCCCCGACGACGTCGCCCTGGTCGGCTTCGACAACTGGGAGGTCATGACCCTGGCCTGCCAACCCGCGCTCACCAGCGTCGACATGGAACTGGAACACCTCGGCCGAACCGCCGCCAACCTGCTGCTGACCGCCATCAACGGCGAACCGGCACCCGGCCGCCACCTCAACCCCTGCCGACTCGTCGTCCGCGACTCCACCGCGGTGCCGGTCGACCTCGACTGATCCGTACTCCATCGCGGCGGCGGTCTTCCGTGCGGATCGGAGACCGCCCTGCGGATTCCATCGCCGGGCGCCCCGTCACAGTCGTCATCCACCCCGCCGGCCGCCCTATCCGACACCTCCGCGATCAAGGCGTTGCGACGACCAGTTGAACCCGCCACCTGAACGTCGATTCGATTCGATTCGCGGAGCTGTTGGCGGATACCGGGATAGCTGTTCGGCACTGTGGCGTCGGACAGGGTGCGCGTCGCGTTCACCAACGCCCCGGCGCACTTCACCGCCGATTCCGCAGGTCCAAGACCGAGCTGCCCGCCGCTGCCGACAGGGCGGACGCACGCTGCCAGGCCCCGCATCGGCGCAGGTACGGAAGGCACAGGGCTCATCCTGGGTGCGGCGATCACGCCCCAACGTGCCGCGCTTGGGCGGGGCCCCCAAAAATTGCGTATACGTAACCGCGGACACACCCTTGAGTGGGCAATATTGCGTTGTTAACGTTCACATCCATGCGCGGACCGGTCACTCCGGTACCGACGCCGCGCACATCTGATGCACGTCAGAGGTTTCGGCATCGTTCAGCGGGCCAGGAGGCAATGCCCGATCAGATCGTCGCCGACGCCATCACCCCGATCGTCCCACCGCGTGATCAAAGGAGTTCACCCGTGCCCAGAGTACTAATCAGGATCGGCGCACTGCTCGCCGCCATAGCCCTGTTGTCGGGCTCCTGGTCGGCGACCGCCGACCAGCGCAGCGAGGCGCTGGAGCCGTTCACCGGCTACCTGATGGCGCACTTCACCGGCGAGCACTCGAACGGTGAGCAGATCTACTTCGCGCACAGCCGTGACGGCTTGCACTGGAACGACCTGAACGACGGGGCGCCCGTGCTGCTGTCCACCGTGGGCACGCGCGGTGTGCGCGACCCCGCGCTGGTCCGGTCCCCCGGCGGCGACCGGTACTGGATCATCGCCACCGATCTGCGCATCGCCAACGGCATCACGTTCGATGACGCGGCGACCAAGGGCAGCAAGTCGCTGGTCGTGTGGGAGTCCACCGACCTGGTGAACTGGTCCGAGCCACGCCTGCTCAACGTGGCGGGCGACATCCCCGACGCGGGCGACGCGTGGGCGCCGGAGGCCATCTACAACCCTGCGACGAACGACTACGTCCTCTACTGGGCCACCAACGCCACCCTGAACGGCGTCAAGAAGCACCGCATCTACTACGTGCGCACCACCGACTTCCGCACGATCACGTCACCGGTGCTCTACATCGACCGGGACGCGGGCCGGGGCATCATCGACACGCAGATCATCGAGTCGCCGTCCAGCGTCGGCGGTTACCGCTACTACCGCGCGTCGGCGGACGGCCACATCACCGTCGAGGGCAGCAACTCGATCCTCGGCTCGTGGACCACCATCGGCAACCTCTCGCACATGGGCATCTCCAACGGCACCGGCGGCGGCAACGTGGTCGAGGGTCCGATGTGGGTGCAGTTCAACGACCGCGACGAGTGGGCCCTGTGGCTGGACCAGTACGCCACCGGTAGCGGCTACATGCCGATCACCTCGACCAACCTGGGCAGCACGCGCAACTTCACCACCATCACCGACTACTCGCTGGGTGGCACCCGCAAGCGGCACGGCTCGGTCCTCAACCTCACCGCGGCCGAGGAGAGCCGGGTACTGGCCAAGTGGGGCACCACGACACCGACCAACCGCATCCAGTCCTACAACTTCCAGGACCGGCACGTGCGCCACTACAACTTCGACGTGCGCGTCGACCCCACCGTGAGCCCGGTGCAGGACGCGCAGTTCCGCGTGGTGCCCGGCCTCGCGGGCACCGGAACCGTGTCGTTCCAGTCGGTCAACTTCCCCGGCTACTACCTGCGGCACAGCGACTTCGACTTCGTCCTGGCCTACAACGACGGCACCGACCTGTTCAAGGCGGACGCCACCTTCGAGCAGGTGGCCGGACTCGCTTCGTCGGATTGGAAGTCGTTCCGGTCCTACAACTTCCCCGACCGCTACATCCGCCACTACAACTTCCAACTGCGGCTCGACCCGATCACCGACGCGATCGCCCGTGCCGACGCCACGTTCCGACTGACGAGCTGAACCCCCCCGCAACCCCACTCCGCAACAGGCCGGACGTACCGGCCACATCCCGGCACAGGGCCGGGGTCGCTCGCGACCCCGGCCCTGTGCCTGTCGGTAACTCCACCCACGCAGGTAGGAAGGGCGGTCAGGACACAGGCCTGGAATGGCCCGCAGATGCTCGGGTTCCACGGGTTCCACGGGTTCGTCGGGTGACACGGCATGATGACCGGCTTGTGCTGCTCCGACTCGCCTATCCGGGCGTCACCGACACCTTGCGCTACTGTGCCTGTCGCCCATGAGCGACCGGGACAAGGAGATCCGCGCGCTGCGGCACCAGATCACCGTCCTGGAACGGCAACTCGGTGACGACCGTCCGCGGTTCTCCCCCGGCGACCGCGCGTCCCTCGCGGCACTGCCGCACCGACTCCCGGCCGCCACGCTGCCAGACCCCGCCCCAAGCGGCCCGACCGACCACGCACCACCGCTCGGTCAGACTTCCGGTGCTGCGTCCGGCGCGGGATTGACCCTGCGGCACCGCTTGACCGGTGCCTCCGACCACGAGCGGGACGCGACTCCGGTGACGATCGCGCGCAGGTCCTCGGCCGAGAACCGAAGATGCTTGCCGACAAACGTGCACGGAACCTCACGACGCCCCGCCTTGCGGCGCAGCCACTCAACAGCTCGAAAGCTCGGTGTCCGCTTCAGGCCGGTGGCCGCAGCGGGAAGCCGAGACCGCGGCCGGCCTCGGTGAGTTCGGCGCGGGCACTGGGGTGGGCGACGTGGTCGATGATCTGCTGGGCCTGCTCACCGGCGTCGTGGCCCCAGATGGTGGCCGCGCCCTGTTCGCTGACGAGGTAGCTGTGCTGGAACGAGGTGACGGGGCCTGCCAGGCGGGGCACGACGGTGGACACGTCGGCCTTGGGGTGCCAGGACGGCAGGGCGACGATCGCCCGTCCGCCCGGTGAGTGCAGGGCTCCGACCACGAAGTCGGTCTGCCCGCCGAACCCGGAGTAGATGACCCCGTGCACCCGGCTCGCGTTGGCTTGGGCATACAGGTCCACCTGCAGCGCGCTGTTGATCGAGACCAGGCGAGGCCGGCGGGCGATCAGACCGGGGTCGTTGGTCTTCTCGGTGCGCAGCAGCCGGACCCGCGGGTTGCGGTCAACCCAGCTGTACAGCTCGGCGCTGCCGAACACGAACGAGGCGGTCACCGGGGTGTCCGGGTCGAGCGCGCCCGCCCGCTCCAGGCCGAGCACGCCGTCGCTGAACATCTCCGACCACACCGCCAGGCCCCGCCGCCCGATCAGCGCCGCCAGCACCGCGTCCGGAACGGCGCCGATGCCCATCTGGAGGGTCGCCCCCTCCGGGACGAGCGCCGCCACCCGCTCGGCGATCGCCTGCGACACCTCGCTGGTCGCGCGCGGCGCGGGTGAGGTCAGCGGCTCGTCGACCTCGATCGCGTAGTCCACCTCGTCGCAGGACAGCACCCCGTCGCCGTGGGTGTAGGGCATCCGGGGGTTCAGCTGGGCGATCACCAGTCCGCCGCGGGCGCGGACCGCCTCGATCGCCGCGGGGAGGATGTTGACCTCCGTGCCCAGCGACACGCACCCGTCGACCGGGGTGGAGGTGTGGACCAGCACGATGTCGGGCGGCAACGCCTGCTGGAGCAGGTGCGGGACCAGCGACAACCGGGAGGGGAAGTACCGCAGCGTTCGCTTGCCGCGCATGCCCGGCCCGACGAACGGCGTTTCCAGCACCACGCCGTCGCGGTCGGGCATGCCGGACTGGGCGTTCAGCGCGAACAGGCGGTACTCGGCCACCGCCTCGTCCAGCACGTCCAGCACGTGATGAGGGGTGGCGTGGTTCCCGCTGACCACCACCCGCGGGCAGGGTGCGACTGCGGGCAGCACGGCGGCCAACTGGGCATCGGACAAGACACGCATGAACAATGGTCACCTGACTGGAGCGGTCGCGCGACACGGCGGTTCCGAGACCCCCCGGTCCGGCACTCCGAGGCGATGACCGTTGTCGGGATTGACCGTCAGAACTCGATGACGAGCCTGGCGGGGACCGCGCCGGACAGCACCTCGGCGAAGGAGTCGTTGACGTCGTCGAGCTTGCGGGTCTCGGCGATCACCCTGGTGCGATCGGCGGCGTGCAGGGCGAACACCTCCGTGAGGTCCTGCCGGGTGCCGACGATGGACCCGACGACGCTGATGCCCTTGAGGACCAGGTCGAACACCGGGATCGACAGCACACCGTCGGCGGGCAGGCCGACGCAGACCAGTCGGCCGCCGCGGCGCAGCGAGGCGAACGCCTGCTGGAAGCTCTGCGGCGAGGCGGCGGTCGCGATGGCGACGTCCGCGCCGCCCAGCTCGCCGATCGCGGTGACCGGGTCGGCGGTGCGGGCGTTGACGGTGTGGTCGGCGCCCAGGTCGCGGGCCAGGGCGAGCTTGTCGTCCTCGACGTCCACGGCCACGGTGAAACCGCCGGCGATGCGGGCGTACTGCAGCGCCAAGTGGCCCGAACCGCCGATGCCGAACACCGCGACCCGCTCGGCCGGCCGCACCCCGGCGACCTTCACCGCCTTGTAGGTGGTCACGCCGGCGCACGTCAGCGGCGCGGCGTCCAGGCTGGACACGGCGTCCAGGCTGGACACGGCGTCCGGGACGGGCACGACGTAGCGGGCGTCGGCGAGGGTGTGCTCGGCGTAGCAGCCGTCCACGGAGTAGCCGGTGTTGCGCTGCTGCTCGCACAGCGTCTCCCAGCCCGACACGCAGTAGGAGCACTCACCGCAGGCGTGCCCCAACCACGGGATCGCCACGCGCGTTCCGACCAGCGTGGCGGCCACCCCGTCACCGACGGCCTCGACGATGCCCACGCCCTCGTGACCGGGCACGAACGGCGGGCTCGGCTTGACCGGCCAGTCGCCGTTGGCGGCGTGGATGTCGGTGTGGCAGATGCCCGACGCCTCCAGCCGCACCAGCACCTGACCGGCGGCCGGAGCGAGACCTTGCGAGCGCACAGCGCGCGGTCTTGATCCGCACACGCGATGAGGTCGTCTCCGTCGTGGCGAGCGATCATGACCGAGTTGACTTGGCGGCGGCGCCCTGTTCCCTGCGGTGCAGTCGGCGTTGAGCCCCAGCGGGATGAGGGTGGAGCGGCCGCCGGTGGCGGGCCGTCCGGGCTGGTCGGCGTGGTGCTGGTGGGCGGGGTCGCCGTGGTGGTCGAGGTGGCGCTGGGCGAGGGTTCGTGGATGATCACGTTGGCGCAGTCGGTGACCTTGCCCGCGCCGGCATGGTCGGTGCCGTAAGCCGTTACGCAGAGCGGGTGGTCGCCCACGTCCAGCGGCGGGGGTCCGCACGGTGTAGCGGACCTGGCGCGTGGTAATCAAGGAGCACCGCACAGGGACATGATTTCTGCTCGCATTCGCCCCCCCATCGTTGTGACGCCCGACAACGGGGATCCGCAGCAACGAAATCTGCGGTTCCGCACTCGTGGGCACATACGGAAAGTGTCACCGCATTTCGCCCGTTTGGCACACGACCGGGCTATTACAGTGTGAATCCGGTCGAGTCGCGAATGTGGGGGTGCTCCGTTGAGGACGATGGGAATCGCGGAACTGTTGTCGGTGGCGCGACGGGCCTTCGCCGGCGTCGTCGTCGCGATGTCGGTGGCGGTCGGGGTCGTGGCCGCCGCGCCCGCGACCCAGGCAGCGGACGTCGAGTCGCTGTCGTGCGTGGGCAACGGCGCCAACACCTACCAGCCCGGGGTCACCGCACAGCCCAGGGTCGTCTCCATCAACTCCAGCGCGAACTACGACTCCTGCGTCTCCAACGGGTCACCCACGATCACCGCCGGAGGGTACGCGATCACGGCGAACGGTCTGGTGTCCTGTCTGGGTGGCGGTGTCTCCATCACGGTGACCATCACCTGGAACACCGGCGAGACCACCACCGTCGCCGCGGTGGGACTGGTCGTGCTGCGCCCCGCCAACGAGGTCGTCGTGGTCTACCAGGGCACCGTGACCGCGGGCAGGTTCACCGGAGCCGCCGTTCTGATGACCGCGGCGCTGCTCAACACCACACCGGCACAGTGCCTCACCCCCGAAGGCGTCACCGGCACCAGCGGCCCCGCCAACATCACCATCACCCAACTCGCCTGACCCGACCACCTCACGGCTGACCGACAGTCGGATGCGCCACGAGCTCAGATCCGGCGGCTCAAGGCTCCCCTGAGGACCAAGATCCAAGTCATCAGCCGCAATGACCACTGCCGCCCGCTTGAGAGCGGGTGGGCGGACAACGAAACCGGATTCGCCCATCACCTTCCCGGAGAACAGGAATCGTCATGCGTCTGCGCTCATTGATCGTTGCCCTGGTCGGCGGGCTGCTCGCCGCCGCGGGGTGGTCCCACGTGCCCGCTTCGGCGTCCGTGGTGGAGGTCAACTGCGGCCTCGGTACGCAGGTCGGCACCTACTCCCCCGGCATGACGCTGCTGCCCCGCCAGATCGACTTCAAGGCCACCGGCACGTTGGGCGGCTGCGTGTCCCCCAGCCACCCCGAGATCACCGGCGCTACCTTCACCGCCCTGGTCAGTGGCACGTTCAGCTGCCTGGCCGGTTCCACCACCCACACCTCGACCTACCACTGGAACACCGGGCACAGCAGCACCGTCCGAGGTGGCTTCGAGGTCAACCTCAAGCCCGGCGGCACCACCGTGCTCGTCCTGACCGGCACCGTGGTCGACGGGCTGTTCCAGGGCGCGACCGTCGTGCAGACCAAGGTCCTGCCCGCCACCGACCTCACCGCCTGCCTCACCCCGCAGGGCCTGACCAGCGTCAGCGGCACCGTCACCTTCACCGCCATCCTGTGAACCAGCGAACGGCGGGCGACACCTGATTGCTGCAACGGCACTTGTGCGAGTGGGTAGCCGCGTCGTCTGTAGCGGCTGAGGCGGGCTTGGTGCTGGCGTCGTCGGCGCCAACACGACCGGGACCAGACGCGCTCCGCGCTGGTGGTGGGTCGTAGGATCTAGGCGTCACGAGCAGCCACAGGGGGCGTCCGAATGCACCTTGGCGCGAAGAGGGCTGGTCACCGCGTATGTCGAGCGGTGACCAGCCCTCTTCCCGTCATGACGTCATCGTCGGAACGTCACGACCATGACGGCGACGGCAACAGCACCCACGGCCGCGGCAACGACGAAAGCCCAGCTTCGGTCCACGCCGAGCAGGAAGGTGACCAGACTCGCTACGAAGCCGAGCAGTACCAGAGCGACGACTGCGCGGGCTTGCTGCTTGTTGCGGCGCACGTTGTTTCCTTTCCTGGCCAGATCACCAGAACGCGGCGATCCCAGCGCCGAACCCCAACCCGACAGCCCCGCCGTAGAAGGCGCCCGCTGCCGCGCCGGCAAGAACACTGCGTCTCACGACGATTCCCCCTCACGGAACCGGACACCCCCGGCGTCCGGCACACCCGGCGCACACTCCGGCACCGGCACGTTCGAAACTAACCACCACCATCCGAAAACGCATTTCGGCAGCGCCGATCACGCCAACGCAGCAACACCGAGCCACGCTCGGTCACAATCATGGAAGACGGATGGACTGAAGGGGTGGCTCACCCCGACAGCGACCATGTCGACGTCACGCCGACCACGTAACGACCACGGGCGCCCGTCAACGACGGGCGTCTCAGATCTGTCCCGCCGGCGGGTGCTTCATGTCGGCGTCCGGCGTTCATTCCTTCTGGGACGCACTCGCCGCCTCCGGGGCTGACCCTCCGGCGTGTGCACAAGACTTCGACCATCCGTACAGTCCAATATGGACATCAAATGGCGGCGCCGGCGATCACCCGGTAGCGTGGCTGCGGTTCGCGCAGCTGCTCTGGAGGTTGACGATGCACTCGACGGTCGACTCGTTCCGCACCCCCGGAGGAGTCACGCTCGGGGTCGAGCACTTCGGTGAGGCGGCGGCGCCCCTCGTGCTGCTCGTGGGCGGCACGACCATGCTTTCCTGGCCTGACGCGTTGTGCGAGGCGGTTGCCCGGGGTGGGCGCCACGTCGTGCGTTACGACTTGCGCGACTCGGGTGCCTCGACGGCCGTCGACCCCGGGGCGCCGGCCTACACGTTGCGCGACCTCGCCGCCGACGCCGCCGCGCTCGCCCGCGGACTCGACGACCGGCCCGCGCACCTGGCGGGTATCGGCGTCGGCGGGATGGTCGCCCAGGTCGCCGCGCTCGACCACCCGGAGGCGTTCTCGGCGCTCACGCTCGTGGGGACGCGGCCCGTCGCACCGGGTCCGGTCGACGACGACCTGCCCGACCACGACGCGGCGGTGATGAAGCGGCGGTTCGCGCTCCCGATGCCCGACTGGTCCGACCGCGACGCCGTGGCGGAGTACGCCGCCGCCGGCGCGGAGATCCTCGGCAACGACCCTGCCGCCGCACGCGCGACCGCCGAGCGGATCTTCGACCGCACGCCGGGCACGGAGCCCGTGGTGCAGATGGCCAACCAGATCGGCATGGTGTTCGCCAAGCTCGACTGCACGCCGCGGTGGCGGGAGCGGCTGCCCGAGCTCGCGCTGCCGACGCTCGTGGTCCACGGTCGGCGCGACCCGTTCTTCCCGGTCGGCAACGGCGAGGCGCTCGCGCGCGAGATCCCCGGCGCGCGGTTGCTCGTGCTCGACGACGCCTCGACCGCGATCCCCGCCGCGGCCGCCGACGAGGTCGCCGGGGCGATGCTCGCGCTGTAGTCACGGCGAGCGGATCGCCGATTGACCCGCGTTCCCTGGTCGCAGGCGAGGGCGGCGGTTCCCCGTCCGGTGGAGGCGGTGCGGACGTGGAACCGCCGCGGAACGAGTCAGGAGCAGACGGTGCCGTTCAAGGCGGGTGACGTGAACGGCGGCGTTGTTCCGCTGTAGCTCGCGTTGTAACCGATGGTCGTCGTTCCACCGGTCGGGAGCGACCCGTTCCAGGACGTGTTGACGACCCGGACCACGTCGCCCGTGTCGGTCCACGTCCCGTTCCAGCCCTGCGCCACGGACACGCCCGGTGCCGAGAACGTGAGGGTCCAGCCGTTGATCCCGGGTCCCCGGTTCCCGATCACGATCTCGCCGGTGTACCCGCCGGACCACTGGCTGACCACCCGGTGGGTCACCGTGCAGCCGCTGCCGGGGTTGCCCGTGCTGGTCGTCGTAGTGGTCGTGGTGGTGGTGGTGGTGGACGTCGTGGTGGTGGACGTCGGACCCGCGGCGATCGCCAGGTCGTACGCGCGCTGCGGCACGAACTGGCCTGCCGGCGCGATGCAGCCGTCCGCCTCGCCCGGCAGCTTGACCCACAGGAACGCGGCGATCCTGGCGTCGCCCGTGTTCGTCGTGCTGGGCGTGCCGATCGCGCGGCCGGCGGGGTCGCACCACTCGGTGCCCAGCGGGCCGTTGCCGTTGCGGCTGGTGTCGATCACGGCCTTGAGCCTGCTGTCGCCGAGGGCGTTGAGGATGTTCTTGGTGTACGCCACCTCGTCGGACGTGCTGCGGTAGTTCGACACGTTCGAGGCGATGCCGTCGGCGCTGTTGGAGATGTCCGCGGCGCGGAGCCTGTTGGCGGCTTCCGCCGGGCTCAGCCACGCCGAGTTGCCGATGTCGTAGTACACCTTGGCCTGCGCCGAACCGGACTTCAGCTTCTTGCCCGCGTACGCCATCGACGCCCTGGTCTCGGCCTGCTGGCTCGCCGTCTGGCAGTTGCTCATGATCGGCAGCACGTCGGGTTCCAGCACGATCGCCGCCGGACGACCGGCCAGCCCGGCCGCGACCTCGTCCACCCACGCCCGGTAGGCCGAGTGGGACGGCGCGCCGCCACCGCTGGCGCCGCCGCAGTCGCGGTTGGGGATGTTGTAGACCACCAGGATGGGGATCTTCCCCGCGGACGCCGCCGCGCCGACGAACGAGCTGATCTCCGCGCGCACCGACGAGGTGTTGGTGGTGGTGAACCACCGCGCCTGCGGGACCGAGGCGATCCGGTCGCGGATGACCGGCGCGCGGGAGTCGCCGGGGTTGGCGGCAACCCACCTCGCGCTGGACGTCGACGGGTCGACGTAGAACGATGACTCGGCGGCCTGCGCGGTCGCGCCGCCGCCGACCGCCAGGGCGACGGCCCCCACCACGAGTGCGCTCGACAGCGCGCACGCGGCTGCCGTCCGCTTCTTCCGTGTCATGGTCGCTCCAATCCAGTGCCGGGTACGTGTGTGGACCAAGGGCGGTGAGACCGGCCTGGAACCACGCGCCGGCGGCAGGCGCGCGGTGGCGAGGCTCGGTGCCGGGTGGACCCGCGTGCCGGGGTGTGCCGGGGTCGTCTGGCGAATTCCGGCTCGCCGGAAGCACGCCCCTGACTGTTTCCGCTACCGCGTCCGGCACTCGCAAACGGTTCGACTTCAAATCAAGTTAGCCATGCGGGCGCACGCAGTCAATGAACGGGAACGCTAAATATCTTAGCGCCACCCGCGCGGTCAGCGGTCGCGATCAGGGTGCTGAGCGGGACGATGTGGCCGAAAGTTTCGCTGACGGGAACTCGTCACGCCGACGGTGGGTGGCGCACGCTGCGCCGGGGCACGAGCGTCGGGATCGAGGTGCGGCGCGGCCCGACGACCGCCGTCCCGCCGATCTGGGCCATCAGCAGTTCGAGGGCGTCGCGGGCGACGGCGTCGAAGTCCGGCCGGACCGTGGTCAGCGGCGGGATGAAGTACGCCGCCTCGGGCACGTCGTCGAAGCCGACCACGCTCACGTCGTGCGGCACGCGCCGGCCGCGTTCGCTCATCGCCCGCAGGATGCCCAGCGCCAGGTGGTCGTTGGCCGCGAAGATCGCGGTGACCTCCGGCATCCGCGCCAGCACCTGGCCCGCCCGGTACCCGGACGCGGCGCTCCAGTCGGCGGGCACGATCGGCGGCACCTCCGCGCCCGCGGCCGCCAGCGCGGACCGCCAGCCCGCGATCCGGCCGGCGCTGTCGAACCAGTCCGGCGGACCCGACACGTGCCACACGGTGCGGTGGCCCGAGTCCAGCAGGTGCCGGGTCGCCGCGAACGCGCCCGCCGCCTGGTCGACGGTCACCGTCGCGATGTCGCGCTCCGAGTCGCCGTCCACCATGACCAGCGGCACGTCGGGGGGAATGCTGTCGACCGCCTCGTGCGCCGAGGTCGTCGGCGCGATGACGACGATGCCCGCCACGCGCTGGTCGCGGTGCCGCTCCAGGGCCTTGGCGATCGACTCGCGGTCCAGCACGTTCGCCCGGTGCGTGGTCACGACGAACCCGGCGTGGGCCGCCGCCTGCTCGAACGCGGCCAGCAACGAGGACGGCCCGCACAGGGTCGTGTTCTGCGCCACCACGCCGATCAGCTGCGAGCGGCCCGTGACCAGCGCGCGGGCGACCCGGTTCGGGCGGTACCCCAGCTCGGCGATCGCCGCCTGGACCCGCAGGCGCGTCCGTTCCTGGACGTACGGGTGCCCGTTGAGCACCCGCGACACCGTCTGGTGCGAGACCCCGGCGAGCCGGGCGACGTCGGCCATCGCGGGCGCGCCGGCTGTCCTGTTCCCCACTACCGTCCCCATCCGCGCGACACCCGCGTGCCGCGGGCTTCGTGGCAGCCACTCGGCCCGCGGGTGATCGTTCGCTGCCGAAAGTTTCGACCCTACGGCCGATCGACGGTGACCAGCACGTCAATGTAGTCACGGCCCTTTTCAACAGTCAACGCGCGCGGGTGCTAAATGTTCCGGAGCGATTTTTAGCACCTCGGGTCGACGGTGCCTATTCGTGTCGGCGGGCGCGGCTGGAAGTCGGGACGAGAGGCGCGGCCCGGGAGACGTTCCGGGCCGCTTCTCGTCCCGTCAGGCGGTGGCGCAGGCCATGCCGTTGAGGGTGAAGGACGCGGGTTTGGCGGTGTTGCCGTTGTGGGTCGCCTGGAAGCCGATCCCGATGGACGCGTTCGGTGGGATCGAGGCGTTGTAGGCGACGTTGCGCGCCGTCACGTGGCCGGAGCTGGGCGAGTAGGTGGCGCTCCAGCCCGATGTGATGGTCTGGCCGGCGGGCAGGGTGAAGGTCAGGGACCAGCCGTTGACCGCCGTGGCGCCGGTGTTGGTGATGGTGATGCTCTCGGTCAGGCCGGTGTTCCACGCGTTCACGGTGCTGGTGACGCGGCACGTCCCCGGCGGCTGCACGGTCGTGGTCGTGGTCATGGTTGTGGTGGAGGTCGTTGTGGTGGTGGTGCTTGTGGTGGTCGACGTCGGGTCGACCGCGCGGTCCAGTCCGAAGAACGCGATGGCCTGGGCGGCCATGCCGCCGCTCGGCAGGGTGTGCCCGGCGCCTTGGACGCTGTACGCCTCCACCAGCGTGGCGCCGGCGGAGTTGTTGTAGCGGTGACGGTTCCAGTTGGTCTGCGGGGTGTCGGTGGACGACGGCGTCTGGCTCAGCCCGAAGACGTTGGTCCACTGCTCGATCGACTCCTGGAGCAGCGCGTACGGCACGAGCGTGTCGTTGGTGCCATGCCACAGCTGGACTCGCGGACGCGCGCCGGTGTAGCCGGGGTAGGCCTGGCGCACGGCGTCACCCCACTCCTGCGGGGTGCGGTTCGCCCCTCCCCCGCCCGTGCACCTGCTGCTGCCGGGCGGGAAGTCGGCGGCGTTCGCGAAGCAGTTGAAGGGCACGCCCATGAACGCCGCCCCGGCCTTGAACACGTCCGGGTAGAGGGCGAGCATCTGGTTGGTCATCATGCCGCCCGACGAGGAGCCGGTGGCGAAGACGCGGTTCGGGTCGCCGCCGTAGCGCTGCTGGACGTAGGTCACCATCGACACGAGGGAGACGGGATCGCTGCCACCGCCGCGGCGCTTGGCCGCGTCGGACCAGGTGTCGAAGCACTTGCCGAAGCCGGCTTCCTGCTGGGCGCTGGGGTAGATGACGACGAACCCGTGCCGGTCGGCCAGCGACGCGAACTCGCTGCCCGAGTAGAAGCCGGGGCCCGAGCCGCCGCAGCCGTGCATGGCCACGACGATCGCGGGGTTCGCCGGGCGGACGTCCGGCACGTACACGTGCATCCGCATGCCGCCGGGGTTGGCGCCGAAGCCGGTGACCTCGGTCAACGACGCCGCGGACGCGGGCGTGGGCACGGCGGTGACGAGGCCCGCCACGACCAGCGACGCCGCCGCGGCGACCAACAGGCTCGGTGTGACCTTCATGCGCTCGACTCCCTCGGTTCGCGCACGGATAGGTGACACTTAGAGTGTCGACAGACTCAAAAACTGTCAATCGACCGTCTCGACAGCCCGGTTCGCGCCGACCGGGGCCGGTTACAGTCGGCGCGACCGCCACCGAGTCGCACCGGAGCCGCCGTGACCAGCCCGTACGACATCGACGAGATCTTTCCGGGCGACGACGTCCGGCTGCCCCGGCGGCAGCACGGCAACTCGCCGCAAGGCCTGACCGTGACCCTGATGGCCGACTACACGCTGCGCACCCGCGCCTGGCTGCCGTCGGCGGCCATCGTGGCCCTGCTCGCCGAGGCGGGCGTGAGCCAGGCCGGGGCTCGCGCCACCATCAGCCGGCTCGCCCGCCGCGGCGTGCTGGAAGGCAGCAAGCGGGGCCGCCACAGCTCCTACCGGCTCACGGCGGCCGCCGCGCACAACCTCGCCGCCGGCGGCCGGGCGATCGCGTCCGCCGCCACCACGGCGTGGGACGGGCACTGGACGCTCGTCGCGTTCTCCCTGCCCCAGGAGGACGTCACCCGGCGGCGCGAGCTCCGGGGCCTGCTGCGCTGGCTCGGTTACGCGCCCCTCTACGACGGCCTGTGGATCTCGCCGCGCGAACTCACCGACAAGCTCGGGGCGCACCTCGTGGACGTCGGGGGCGTGACCGTCTTCCGCGCGCGCCACGTCGACGTCGGCGCCACCGGCCGCGCCCCCCTCGACGCCTGGGACACCACCGCCATCACCCACGACTACGAGGAGTTCATCCGGCGCTGGAACGCCGTGCTGCCCGACATCCGATGCTCCCGGATCACCGGCCCGGAGGCGGTGCGCGCGCGGACCGAGGTCATGGACACCTACCGGCGCCTCCCCATCCTCGACCCCGGCCTCCCCCTCGACCTGCTCCCGCCGGGATGGCCGCGCGAGCCCGCCCGCGACGTGTTCAACGCCGTCTACGACGGCCTCGCCGCGCCCGCCCAGGAGCACGTGCGCGCCGTCGCCAGCCGCTTCACCACCGACCCGCTCCCCGACGTGCGGGCCCACACGGTCGCGGACCTGCTCGCCGGGGTGGTCGACGTTCCCGAACCCGTCGCCGGACGAGGCCGCTGACCCCGCTCAGGCCGGGACGCGCAGGGTCCACTGCTGGTTCGGCTGGCCGGTGCACGTCCACAGGACCAGCTTGGCGCCGTTGGCGGTGCCCAGGTTGTGCGCGTCGAGGCACAGGCCGGACTGCACGCTGGTGATGGTGCCGTTGGCGTTCACGTTCCACTGCTGGTTGGTGTCGCCGTGGCAGTCCCAGGTGACCACCTGCGTGCCGTTGGTCGTGCCCCGGCCGTAGGCGTCGAGGCACTTGGAGCCCAGCACGACGAGCTGCCTGGACGAGTTGTGCGTCCACGCCTGGTTGGGCTGGGTGTGGCAGTCCCACAGCTGGAGCTGCGTGCCGTTCGTCGTGGTCGAGCCCGGCACGTCGAGGCAGCGTCCCGACGGCACGCCGACGACCTGCCTGCCCGACGAGGCGACCGGGCTCCCGATGCTCCCCGGCACGGCGCGCAGCGCGGCGTACCAGGTCGCGGCCATCTTGTCGTAGCCGGTGGCGGTGGGGTGGACGCCGTCGATCAGGTCGGCCGTCGTCAGCGCGGCGTGCATGTCCACCAGGCGCACCCGCTTGCCCGCGTTCACCTTGCCCTGCACGATGCCGGGGATCGCGGCGTTGTAGGTCCGGGCCGCGGCCTCCTGCCCGGCGTTGGCCAGCGGGATGATCGTCGCGACGAACACGTCGGCGTTCGGCACGGTCGCCGTCACGCGGTCGATCAGCGCCGACAGGCGGGCGGGCGCGGTGGCCACGTTGTGGTTCTGCAGGATGTCGTTGGTGCCGATGTGCAGCAGCACCGTGCGCGGGGTCGTGTTCCGCAGCCAGGTGACGACGTTCGCGTCGACCTGGTCGATGCGCCAGCCCGGGTGGCCCTGGTGGTCGTGGTCCCCGAGCGAGGCGGGACCGTTGAACTGGGAGCCGACGAAGTCCACCCGGTAGTTGCCGGCGCCGAACCGCTGCCACAGCCCGATCCGGTAGCCGCCGGGCACCTGCGTGCCCTCGGTGATGGAGTCGCCCAGCGGCATGACGCGCACCCCGCCGTTGGACTCGGCGGCGGCCGGACCGACCGGCAGCACCGCGGCGGTGATCAACGCCGCGGCGCAGGCGGCGAGTCTCCGGAAGCGTGGTCGCATGTGTTCTCCTGGTTGGAGGTCATCGGCGCGGAAGTCGGGAGCGCGCTCCTCGTGGCGGCCGAGCCAGCTCTTGTTCGCGCTCACATGCCGCGCCCACATCGGACGATCTGGTGCCCGGAGTCTGTGAGCGCGGCATGTGGAGTGGCAAGGTTGCGGCAACGTTAGCGTTCACATTGGGCTGTTGAGACGGCGAACGGCCCAACGGCTCAGGCGCGCACGCCCCACTGCTGGTTCGCGCCGCCGTGGCACGACCAGAGGTGGATCAGGGTGCCGTTCGTGGTCCCGTTGCCGGCGGCGTCGAGGCACAGCCCGGACTGCACGCCGGTGATGGTGCCGTTGGCGTTGAGGTTCCACTGCTGGTTCGCTTGTCCGTTGCAGTCCCAGATGATCGCCGCGGTGCCGTTGGCGGTGCCCTGGCCGCT
This sequence comes from Saccharothrix hoggarensis, assembly GCF_042678885.1. Classification (GTDB taxonomy): domain Bacteria; phylum Actinomycetota; class Actinomycetes; order Mycobacteriales; family Pseudonocardiaceae; genus Actinosynnema; species Actinosynnema hoggarensis. Next base: position 22,908 of record NZ_JBHTLK010000014.1, on the reverse strand, counting down.
GGCGTCGAGGCACTTGGCGCCGTTCACCACGAGTTGCCTGCCCGCTGTGTACGTCCACCGCTGGTTCGCGCCGCCGTTGCAGTCCCAGAGCCGTGCCTGGGCGCCGTTGCCGCTCCCGGCGGCGACCTCGACGCAGCGGCCCGACTGGCCGCCCACGAGCAGGCCGTTCTGCGGACCGCCGCCGCTGCCACCGGGCCCCGCGTTCGCCATCACGGCCTGCGCGCCGGACGGCCAGTTCCCGTTGGCGACCGTGACGTTGCCGGACACCACGTTGCCGCGGTCGCCGTTGGTCACGTTGGTGCTGCTGTTGGTCGACCAGTTGTCGGTGACCGTCCAGTTGCCCATGTTCTCGCCGCCCCAGTAGTTGGCGGTGGCCCACGTCCCGGTGGCGGAGAAGACGTTGTTGGTCACGGTGTAGTAGCGGGAGCCCTCGTCGAAGTAGACGCCGAAGTGGCCGTTCGTCCGCTGGCAGTGGTTGCCGCTGATCATCGCGTTCGGGTTCCACGCGAGGGTGTAGATGCAGCCGCCGTCGTTCATCTGCTGCATGACGTCGTGGATGTGGTTGTTGGTGAGCCGGTTGTTCGACGCCGTGGTGGGGGTCGTGTAGCGCGGTTGGTGGTTGTACAGGCCGCGGTTGGCGTAGTGGTTGCTGCCGCCCGCGTCGTTGGCGCCCCAGCCGTACCCGCTGGACATGCCGGAGTACGGCATGTTGTAGACCTCGTTGTGCGCCACGGTCGCGGTGCTGACGTAGGTGTTGAGGACCGAGACGTTGCCCCGGTACTCGACGCCGAGGTCGTGGATGCGGTTGTGGCTGACGGTGATGTCGCGGTTGACCATCCGCCGGTCGCCGGGGTGGTGCGCGTCGGCGCGCACCCCGCCGACCACGATGCCGCCGGCCGAGCCGCGGGCGATCTCGGACCGGGTGACGGTGACGTTGCTCGCGCCCAGCCCGACCCCGCTCGCGTGGGCGTTGGCGTCGTTGCCGATCCCGATGGCGGTCTGCCCCAGGTTGACGAACCGCGAGTCGCTGAACGTGATGGTGTCGGCGGCGGACACCTGCACCGCCGCCGGCATCTGCGACCAGTGCGGCCGCGCGGCCTCGAACTGGGCGCAACCGTTCTGGCACGAGGTGATCCGGTCGGCGGGCCAGTTCCAGTTGCCCGCCAGGTACGCGCCGGTCTGCTGGTCCGCGTAGCCCTGGTTGCCGCTGGGGCCCAGCCAACTGGTGCCGGTGAACGTGATGCCGCTGAACGAGATGTGGTGGGCCGGGGCGTCGTACGTGCCGCCGACGTTGACGAGCGACTGGAGCACCGGCAGCTCCACGGCGGCGGTGCTCATGCTCTGCCCGGCCAACGGGATGTAGGACAGCGCGCCGGTGGCGGGGTTGAGGTGCCACTCCCCCGGCGAGTCCAGGAACTCGTAGGCGTTGGCCAGGTAGAAGGGGCCCGCCCGGTGCGGCGCGGCGAGCGTGTCGTACCCGAAGGTGTTGTTGTTCCAGGCGGGTTGTTGCATCGTCAGGAAGTTGCCGCTGATGCTCTGCACCGGCGAGTACCGGTCGGTGAACGAGTTGACGCTCTCCACCTCGACGCGGTTCTGGTTGGCGAGGTTGTTCAGGTAGCCGAGCGTGGTGTTGGAGAACCGCATGCCGGTGCCGGTGAACGTGAAGTCGGCGCGGTTGACCTGCGTGCGCGCACGGGTCGCGATCGCGCCGTTGACGTACAGCTGCCGGGAGTCGATCCCGGTGGGGACGTTCGCGCGCCAGATGTTCCGGCCCGCGTCGACGACCGACCAGCCGGTGACGGCGCGGGCGCCGCTGATCACGGGACGCGCGGACGGGGCCGCCTGCCACAGCACGCGGTAGCCGTTGGAGCCGGAGTCGGCCGCGGTCAGCCGCAGCGGCTCGGACAGCCGGTACGCGCCGTCGGCCAACTGCACGACGATGTCACCGGACATGGCGTCGTTCAACGACCGCACCGCGGCCTGGGCGGCCGACAACGAGCACGGCTGGGTGGCGGTGCAGCCGGTGCCTGCGCCGGACGGGGACGCGTGGAGCGTGGTGGTGGCGGCGTGCGCGGGAGGGGCGAAGGTCACCACCGCCGCCAGCACCGCGGCGGCGGCACCGGCCGAGGCCGACCTCCGCACAGCAGGGGACGAGGACGCGAGCACGTGGACCTCCTGGCATCGGGGTGGTGCGGCGGTCGGACGGGGTGGCGGCCCCGGCGGGGGTCGATCAGGACGGCAGCGGGTTCAGGCGGTCGGGCGGGACGGCGACGCCCGGCGTCACCGCCAGCAGGCGGTGCCCGGCGCGTTCCGGCCGGACGTGGGGGCTCCCGGGCGCCGGAGCGGTCGGGCGGAGGTGGGACGCGGCGACCGCTTCCTCGTCGACGCGGAGGCCCAGCCCCGGGCTGTCACCCAGGACGAACGCGCCGTCCTCGACGTGGAGGTCGAGCGTGAGGCCCGACGGCGGCCGCAGGTCCTGCAGCTCGGTGACGAGGTGGTTCGGCACCGACGTCGCCGCGTGCAGCAAGCCCACCGGCGTGGCGCCGATCGGGCTCACCGGCAGGTCGTGGGCGTGCGCGAGGGCCGCGACCCGCAGGAAGTGCGTGACGCCCCAGCCGGCCCCCGCCTGCACGACGTCCACCGCTCCCGCCGCGATCAGTGGCCGGTACTGCTCCAGCCCGGTGAGGTTCTCGCCGCTCGCGACCGACGCCCGGACCCCTCGGCTGACGGCCGCGTGCCCCTCCACGTCCCACCGCCTGACCGGCTCCTCGACCCAGATCAGGTCGAGCGTGCGCTCCAGTTCGCCGACGTGGCGGACGGCCTGCTTGCGGGTCAGCGCCTCGTTGACGTCGAGCATCAGCCCCGGCCGCGTCCCCGGCCCGGCGGCGGTGAGCACGTCGCGCACCAGGATGAGGCGGTCCCGGTCCCGCTCGACGTCGAGGCCCCCCTTGATCTTCGCGACCTTCAGGCCGTGAGCGGCGTAGGTCTCGTACGCCGCCACCAGTTCGTCGTCGCCGAGCCCGATGTCCAGACCCGAGGCGTAGGCGGGCACGCGGCGGTCGCGTCCGCCGAGCAGTCGCCACAGCGGTTCGCCGACGGCCTGCGCCTTGATGTCCCACAGCGCCGTGTCGAGCGCGCCGATGGTGCCGAACACCGCGCCCCCGTGGCCCGCCTTGAACACCTGGCGCAGCATCCGGTCGTAGAGCGCGGTGACGCCGCGCGGGTCCTCGCCCTCGACGGCGGCGAACACGGACTCGATCTCGACGTGCGACCCGAGGCCGACGCCGGTGATCCCCACGTCCGTCTCCACGACGACGAGCGGCACCCGGATGACGCCGTCGGCGAAGACGCCGTTGGCGTCGCCGACCGGCCTGCCCCAGTCCTGGACGGTGGTCAGGGTCCGATAACCGGTGATGCGCATGGTCAGCCCTTCGTGGCTGCGGCGCTGACGCCGTCGGCGGTCCGGCGCCGCGGGACTGTGGCCGAGGCGATCCGGAGCAGGGACGTGGAACCACTTCGCAGCGTACTGATTTCAGGCCCTCCAGGGAACGATGAGTAATACTTACCCCGATCAGCCGCCGCAGGACGTCTCCGTACTTGACGCCGCAGCAGGACAAGAGCTGTGATGGCAGGCAAGACCAAGGCCTGGATGAGTCGGACTCATCGCCACGGGAGCCGGTTCGCCGGACCGGGGCCCACCAGCCGTCGGGAGGTCCGCGGTGCGCGCACGACGGGTCACGTTGGCCGACGTCGCCAAGGTGGTCGGCGTCTCCCAGACCACCGTGTCCCTGGTGCTGTCGGGGCGCGGCCGGGACCTGCGCATCTCCGAGGAGGTGCAGCGGCGGGTCCGCGCGGCGGCGACCGAGATGGAGTACCGCCGCGACCGGACCTCGCTGGGGCAGCGCGGGACGAAGACGCGGACGATCGCGCTCCTGTCCGTTTCGGCCGCCGGCTCACGGCTCGCCGGCGACGTGGTCGCGGGAGCGCGCGACGCGGCCCGCCGGCACGGCGTGACGTTGCTGTCGGGCGAGACCGAGGGCGACGCCGGACTGGAACGCGCGCTGATCGAGACCGTGCGCGGCTACGCCGTCGACGGGATCGTCCTGGCCTCCGCGCACACCCGGACGATCGGCGTCCCGGCCGGGCTCACCGCCGGCCCCGCCGTGCTGCTCAACGCGGTGCCCCGGGAACCGTCGCCACTGCCGTCCGTGCTGCCCGACGAAGTCCGCGGCGGACGGTCGGCCGCACGCGTCCTCCTCGACGCGGGCCACGGCGAGGGCATCCACGTCATCGGCGCCCGCCCGGACGGCGACGACGTCCCGCCCGGCCGGTCCGCCGCGGCCGACCGGCTCACCGGTGTCCGCCGGGAGCTGGGCGAGGCGGGCGTCGAGGTGGAGAGCGGCCGCTCGTGCCGGTGGTGGTTGCCGGCGCACGGCTTCGACGCGACCCGCGACCTGCTGCGCACCCGGCGCCCCCGCGCGCTGATCTGCCTGGACGACCGGCTCGCGTTCGGCGCGTACCAGGCGTTGCAGGACGCGGGCCTCGCCGTGCCGCACGACGTCTCCGTGGTCTCCTTCGACGACCACCCGGTGGCCGCGTGGCTGCGGCCCGGCCTCACCACCGTCGCCCTGCCGCACCACGAGCTGGGGGCGAAGGCCGTGGACCTCCTCTTCGCCGAGGACGAGCCGCACGACGGGGATCGGCCGGACCTGGGCCGGCGCCACTACGTCCCGATGCCGGTCCGCGAGCGCGACTCCGTCGCACCGCCTCGTTGATGTCGCGACCGCCGCCCGATGTCGCGTCGCCTCACTCATGTCGCGACGGCCGCCCGAAGTGGCGCCGCCTCGCTCATGTCGCCCCCCGGCTTCGTTGATCGCCGACCGGAACCGGGTTCCCGCCCCCGACGTGACGGGGCGGGAACCCGGAGCAGCGCGACCCGGTGCGGTCAGAACTGGGAGATGAACCTCCACGCCTCGCCCTTGGTCCACGTCCGGACGCCGCTCTCGGCGTAGGTGCCGTCGACCGGACCGGGCATGTGGCCGTTGTCGAACGCGGCCCACTGCACCGGGTAGCCCGCCCGGCACGAGTACGTGGTGGTGATGTGGCTCATGCTGCCCTGCGCCGGCTCACGCGGGGTCTGCGGCGTGCAGCCGTTGTTGGCCACGAACCGGTCCCGCAGCGACCGTCCCATCGAGATGTTGAGGACGTTGTCGGTGAGGCCGTGCAGGCCGAAGTACGCGATGGGCTGGCTGCCGCCGCTGCACCCGCTCAGCTGGGCGCCCGCGTAGACCACGACCGCGCGGAACACCGTCGCCCGGGCGCACGCGAGCGCGTAGCTCATGCCGCCGCCGTAGCTGAAGCCCATGGCGAAGCGGAGCTTCGGGTCGACGCACAGGTCGGCCTCGATCCGCCGGATCATGTCGTCGACGAACGTGACGTCCTCGCCGCCGGAGTTGGCCCAGCCGTTGCCCAAGCCCTGCGGCGCCACGAGGATCGCGCTGTTGTTCGACTGCTCCTGCATCCCGTAGTACGACCACGCGGTTCCGCTGGTCCCGCCGGAGGAGACGTCGTTCATGGTGCCGCCGCGCCAGTGGAAGCCGAAGATCAACCGGTACGGGCGGTTGTAGTCGTAGCCGTCGGGCACCCGCAGGATGAAGCTGCGGCTCTTCCCACCGCTCTGGATGGTGTGCGTGCCGCTGCGCAACGTCGGCGCCTTGCCGCAGCCCGTGCCGCCGGGATCGCCGCCGCCCGACACCTTGGCCAACAGCCACTGCTGGTTGGCGCCGCCGTGGTCGGTGTACTGGACGACGTTCGCGTTGTCCGCGGTGGACGCGCCCTGCACCTCCACCGCCTTGCCGCTGTGGCGGGCGATCAACCGCACGTGGCCGCCGTCGGAGTCGGCCAGGCGGAACTGCTGGTTGGTCCCGCCGTGGTCGGCCCACTGCTGGATGGCGGCGCCGTCGGCCGTCGAGGAGCCCGGCACGTCGAGGACCTTGCCGGAGTGGCGGGACTTGAGCCGGTAGTAGCCGCCGCCGGAGTCGACGAACTGCCACTGCTGCTGGTTGCCGTCGTTGCGGGTCCACTGCGTGATGCGCGCGCCGTCGTTGGTGGCGAGGTTGTACACGTCGAGCGCCTTGCCGCTGTTGCGGTTGACCACGACGTACCAGGCGGTCGTGTCGACGGTCGCCGCCGACGCGGGCGGCGGGTTGACGGCGGCGAGCGTGCCGGCCGTGAGGACCGCCGCCAAGGTCGCCGTCACCGGACGTCGCCGGCGTGTCTGTCGGGAGGCGGATGCCTCACTGGTTCTCATCGGGAACTCCTTCGGTTCGAGGCAAGGTCCGAAGGCTCGTCGCGGGCGGCGGCGGCGCGCGGGCCGGGAACTGCAGTGCTACCAACGCCTTCCCGGCACCGTAACCACCGAGGACAGTGAGCGTCAACGCTCAAGGCTGCTAAAAATGTTAGCGCTAACGCCGAAGGCGAACGAGCGAAATAGTTGCGTTGTAGCCTCGCTTTCTCGCCGTCGAATACGGGGTTCGACGCGGTCACACTGAACGGATGTTGTTATCGCTCACTCCCCACCGTTCCGCGTGATTGCCGGCCCGGTTCGCCGCCGGCTACGTTGCGCCAAGGCTCCATCGGAGCCGGGGACGTTCTGCCGCCCACGTGGCCGACCGGGAGCGCAGCCGGGCTGCGCGGCCGTGGCGGGTACACCGTCGCCGGCGCGTGGAGCGGCGGTTGGCCGAGCGAGCTGTCCGTCACCCTCGATCGCGACGGCCTCGTCAAGATCCGCAGCCGGGCGTCCACCGGGGCGTTCGACCTGCGCGACGAGACCGGTGGCACCCTGGTCCAGCCGGAACGGGTCGAGCCCGACCTGGTCCGGTTCGCGGGGCAGGCCGGTCACACCTACCGCGTGACGTCCTGGGCACGGCCGCCACTGGTCGAGCCGGGTCTGCCCTACCGCCTCGTGGCGCAGCACAGCGGGAAGCGGGCCGACGTCATCGGCGCTTCGACGTCCCCCGGCACCGTCCTGGTCCACGGCCACTACCGACGACGCCCGCATCTCGCAGTGGACGGCCACCGGCAGCCCAAACCAGCGCTTCAAGCTGCAACGCGTCCGACCGTCCGCCACCGGCCATGGCGAGGGACAAACCCGCTGGTCAGAGCCCTTATCGTCACGTCGCCGATGAGTAGTACTCATTCCCGTCACGTCGCAGCTGCGGCCGGCCGATCGGAGGTAAGCTGGCCGGACGGTGTTGAGCCGTCGTCGTTCGCAGGCGGCCCGTCACGAAGGAGCGGCGTTGACGGATGGCGCACTTGCGCCGGGAGACCCGACCGGCGCGTCTCCCGAGCGGCAGGACACCACCCAGGCGACCGGTCCGTACCGCCCCGGCTACGAGTTGGTGGCCGAGCAGATCCTCCAGCTCATCGCCCGGTTGGAGCTGCGGCCCGGTGACCGGATGCCGACCGAGAACGAGCTCGCCGCGCGGATGGGCACGAGCCGGACGGTGGTCCGGGAAGCCGTCAAGATCCTCTCCGCGATCGGACGGGTGCGGGCGCACAAGGGCCGCGGGCTCTACGTCGCCGACGACGAGGGCATGCTCGGCTCGTCCCGGTGGGGCGGGTTCTTCATGCCGACCGACCTCGACCACGTCTACATGCTGTTCGAGTTCCGCCGGGTGCAGGAGACGGCGGCCAGCCGGCTGGCCGCGATCCACGCGACACCGGCCGAGCTGCGCGCCATCGGCGACGCGGCCGAGACATGTCGGCAGGGCCACGTGACCGACCAGGTCGCCCTGTTCGACCGCGGCGACGACGAGTTCCACCTCGCCGTCGCCGCCGCGTCGCACAACCAGTTCCTCGTGGCCGCGGTGCGGGAGGCGCGCCGCCTGCAGCGCCAGTCCAGCACGATCGGCCTGCACGGCACCGTCGGCGGGCACGCGGCGGAGGCGGTCGAGGAGCACCTCGCCATCTACCACGCGATCCGCGACGGCGACCCGGAAGCCGCCGCGCGGGCCGCCGGCCTCCACATCGACAACACGCTGCAGGACTACCGCAGCGAGATCCAGCGCCGCCTATTCGGCTGACCCGGCGCCGACCTTTCGCGGGTCCGCGGTCAGGAGGGCTCGGGGTCGTCGAGCGGGCCGTGGTCGAACCAGTCGAACCACGCGGTGCCCTCGGTGACGTACATGCCGATCACCCGCCCGGTGAACCCCGTCGCGACCTCGGTGGACAGGTACCGGCCGTCCAGCTCGGCCAGCGGCTCCGGGTCCTCGCCGACGTGGAACGCGAGGTAGTCGGGTGCGGCGACGTGCAGGCCCGACCGCCTCTCCTCCCCCGCCGTCCACTTCCGGGCCGACCGGGTGGTGATCACGAGGGTCACCGGGCCGGGGACCACGGCACGCGTGGCCACGACCTGCCGCACCGGGCCGATGCGGGCGATGACGGCGGCCTGCCCGTCGGCCACCTCCAGGTCGTAGTGGTGGCCCTCGTCCAGGCGCACCGACAGGCCCGCGCGACCGGGGCCGTGGTCCAGCAGCACCGCGGTCCGGCTCTGGAGGTGCTGCTGGCGTCGGCCGATGAACGTGCAGCCCGGTTGGTCCAGCGTGGGGCCCGTGGCGTGCAGGGCGAGCCACCCCGGCCGCTCGGTCAGCGACCAGGAGCCGTCCGGGCGGGACCGCGGCGAGATCCACCGGGGTTCGAGGTCGGGGGCGTCGAAGTCGTCCCGCCGCGGGGCGGCCTCCGGCGGACGCGCGCCCACCGGCGCCCGGTCCCGCTGGTTGACGGGACCGACGCGCGGCCAGCCGTCCTCCCACCGCACGGGCGTGAGGAACGTTTCCCGGCCCAGGACGTGGAACTTGGGGCTGTAGCCGACCGGGCGGGTGGCCAGCAGCACCATCCACCAGTCGCCGTCCGGGGTGGTGACGAGGTCGGCGTGGCCGGTGCTCTGGATCGGGTGGTTCGTGCTCCGGTGGGTCAGGAGCGGGTTGGCCGGCGCCGGTTCCCACGGGCCGAGCGGCGAGCGGGCGCGGGCCATCGCCACGGTGTGGCCGCGTTCGGTGCCGCCCTCGGCGATCATGAGGTACCACCAGTCCCCGACGCGGTACAGGTGCGGCGCCTCCGGCCACTGCAAGCCGGTCCCCTCCCACGCGGGGAACGGCCCCTCCAGCACCTTCCCGGCCTCGGGGTCGACGCGGGCGACCTGCACGCCGTTGAAGGTCGGTCCGTGGGCGCCGGCGAAGGCGCACCAGCAGTTGCCGTCGTCGTCCCAGGCCAGGTCGGGGTCGATACCGGGCAGGTCGAGCCACACCGGCTCCGACCACGGCCCTTCCGGCCGTTCGGCGGTGACGACGAAGTTGCCGCCGTGCGAGACGTTCGTGGTGATCATCCAGAACCGGCCGTCGTGGTGCCGGATCGTGGGGGCGTAGATGCCGTCGGACGCCATCGCGTCGGCCGGGAGCGGGAGTTGGGACGGGCGGTCGAGGACGTTGCCGATCTGCCGCCAGTGCACCAGGTCCCGGCTGTGGAAGACCGGCACGCCGGGGAAGTACTCGAAGCTGGAGCACACCAGGTAGTAGTCGTCCCCCACCCGGCACACGCTGGGGTCGGGGTGGAACCCGGGGATCACGGGGTTGTCGTAGAACGACACCTCGGACTTCGGTGAGATCATGGTTCCCCCTTGTGGTGACGTCAGCCCTTGAAAGCGCCGTCGAGGATTCCGGCGACCATGCGGCGGCCGACGATGACGAACAGGACGACCAGCGGGACCGTCGCGAGGAACGACCCCGACATCGCCAGACCCAGGTCGACGTCGTAGCTGTTCTGCAGCGCCTTGATCGCGATCTGGGCCGTGTAGCGCTCGGGCGACTTCAGCACGATGAACGGCCACAGGAAGTCGTTCCACGCCGTCACGAACCCGAACAGGCCCAGCACGAACGCCGCCGGCCGCACGATCGGGAACGCGATCCGCCAGAACACCTGCCACGTGCTCGCGCCGTCGATCCGCGCCGCCTGCGTCAACTCGTCGCTGATCGTGGCGGAGATGTGCTGGCGCATCCAGAAGATCCCGAACGCGCTGGCCAGCCCCGGCACGATCAACGCCTGCAACGTGTCGACCCAGCCCAGCTCCGACATGATCAGGTACTGCGGGATGACCGAGAGCTGGGTCGGCACGGTCATCGTGAGCACCACGACCAGGAACAGGGTGTTGCGGCCGGGGAAGCGGAGCTTGGCGAAGGCGAACCCCGCCAACGCGCACAGCAACGCCTGCCCCACGCCGATCGCGGTCGCCACGGCGAGGCTGTTGAGCAACGACTGCACGAACGGCACCGTCTCCAGCACCAGGCCCGCGAGCTCGAGGAAGTTGCCGCCCGGCACCACTTCGGGCGGCATCCGCGTCGCCGTGGCGGTGTCGGTCGTCGCGACGATGAACATCCAGTACAGCGGGAACAGGCACACGACGGTGGCCGCCGCCAGCAGCAGGTAGGTCCACCAGCGGACCCGGTCGACGGGCCGGTGGCGCGGTGCGGTGCTCGTCATCGGTCCGCCTTGATCCGGGTGGACAGCAGGTAGTTGATCGCCGCGATCGCCACGACCATGGCGAACAGCGCCACGCCGATCGCCGAGCCGTAGCCGAACTCGAACTGCCCGAAGCCCTGCTCGTACAGGAACAGCGTCAACGTCTGGCACTGCCGCACCGCCCCGCACGTCAGCGGCGCGCCCGAGGCGATCAGCAGGGGTTCGGTGAAGATCTGCAACCCGCCGATGGTCGACGTGACGACCGTGAAGATGATCACCGGCCGCAGCGACGGGACGGTGATGTGGCGGAACCGCTGCCACGGTCCGGCGCCGTCGATCGCCGCCGCCTCGAACACCGACCGCGGCACCGACTGCAGCGACGCCAGGTAGAGCAGCGTCGTGTAGCCGAACCACCGCCAGGTCACCATCGTGGCGATGAGGACGTGGCTGCCCCACGTCGACTGGACGAAGTCGACCGGCGCCACGCCGACCAGCCCGAGCAGCCAGTTCAGCAGCCCGTAGTCCCGGTCGAACAGCTGCGCGAAGACGATCGCCGTGGCCGCCACGGAGGTGATGTAGGGAACCAGCACCGACATGCGGAAGAACAACGCGAACCGCAGCCGCGCGTGGTTGAGCACGTGCGCCAGCACCAGCGCCAGCAGCAGCTGCGGCACGGTGGACAGCGCCCAGATGCTCAGCGTGTTCCCGGTGGCGTTCCAGAACCGGGGATCGGCGAACATGCGGGTGAAGTTGTCCGCCCCGATGAACACCTGGTCGCCGATGGGGTTCCAGTCGAACAGGGCGACGTAGAACGTGAAGGCGAACGGGAACAGCCCGAACACCCCGAAGATGACGAAGAACGGGGCGATGTAGGCGTACGGGGCCAACCGCTCGCCCAGGCCCCGGGCCTTCGGGGCGGCGGGCGGCGGCAGTGCGGCCGAGGGCGCCGGCGTGAGCGTGGCGGTCACGGCGTCACTCGCCGATGGCGGTCTTGATGTTGCGCACCGCGTCGTCCCACGCCGTGGCCGGGTTGCCGCCGCTCTGCTCGACGTTGGTGATGGCGTTGAGGAACTCCTGGCCGATGGCCGCGCTGTCGGGGCCGATGTAGAACGGCTTCAGGCCCAGCAGCGAGTCGGTGTAGATCTTGCCGGTCGGCGCGTCGGAGAAGAACGGGTCCTTCGCGTCGGTCAGCTTGGAGTCCTGGTAGACCGACGGCGTGGAGGGCAGCGCGCCGACGCGGGAGAAGTGCTCCAGCTGCCCCTGGGGCGACTGCATCTCCTTGATGTAGTTCCACGCGGCCTGCGGGTTCTTCGCGCGCTTGGGGATGGCCAGGTAGCTGCCGCCCCAGTTGCCGGAGGCGCCGGGGATCTTGGCGATGTCCCACTTGCCCTTGGTGTCGGGGGCGGTGCTGCGGATGCTGTTGAGCATCCACGACGGCGCGGACACGGCGGCGTACCCGCCCTGCGCCATGCCGGCGCTCCACGCGCTCTCGAACGACGACTGCCCGGCGGTGATCCCGGCCGTGGCGGCCTTGATGCCGAGGTCGAACGCCGCCTTCACCTGCGGGTTGGTGGCGTAGACCAGCTTGCGGTCCTCGCTGTAGTACTTCTCCGAGACCTGGTTGACCGCCTGGTAGAACACGCTGGTGGCCGCGTTGTCGGTGAACGCCTTGCCGGTGGCCTGCTTGTACCGCTTGCCGGTCTCGATGAACTCGTCCCACGTCGGCCACAGCGCGCTCACGGCCTCGCGGTCGGTGGGCAGCCCGGCGGCGGCGAACAGGTCGGTCCGGTAGGCCACGGCCATGCCGCCCACGTCGGTGGGGACGCCCAGCACCTCGCCGTCCTTGGCGACGCTCTGCTTCCACACCCAGTCGAGGTAGTCGCCCTTGATGTCGTCGGCGCCCAACGTCCGCAGGTCCACGAAGTTCTGCGGCTGCTCCACGAACTGCGGCAGGTTGTCGCCCTGGATGAGCACCAGGTCGGGCACCTTCCCGCCGGCCAGCGCGGTGGTCAGCGACTGCGCGGTCTCGGTCGAGGAGCCCACCTCGGTGAGCTTGATCCGGATGTCCGGGTGCTTCGCCTGGTACGCGTCCACGGTCAGCTTCTGGTTGATGGCGGCGAACGACCAGAACTCGAACGACTTGTCGTCCCCTCCCCCGCCGCCCCCCGTGCCGGGTGTGCAGGCGGCGAGGAGGGCCAGGACCGCGACGGTGCGGAGAACGGGCAAGCGGAGTTTCACGACGCTTCTCCAAGTGTGCGAGAACAGGCGGCACCGCCACCGTGCGGTGTGCCACCGCAGGCCGGCGATCGCGTGAACCGGGTCGAGCGCCCGCCGCACCGTGCGGCCGAAAGTTTCGCTCTCAACTCCGATTGTTAGCGCTCACGACAGTAAGGTGTGTCACAACCGTCGTCAAGAACACTTGGCGCGCCTGGTAAACACCGAGTCGATCTCGCCTCGGTGGACGCCCCTCGACTCCCTTTGTGAACGCGAACTATCTAAGCCCGCACGGTGGTCGCGGGTCGGCGCTCGCCCGCTGGCCCGCGACCACCGCACGCCCGCTACGCCGTGAACTGCCACCAGTTGACGTTGAAGAGGTAGCCGCTGCCGCCGGTGAACCGGAGGTAGAGGTCACGGGTGCCCGTCGCGCCGCCGACCGGGCAGGAGACCGTGGTCCAGTTCTGCCAGCCGCCGGTGCCGGACACGCCGCAGCGCCCCACCACCGCACCGCTCGGGCCGTCCAGCCGGACCTCGATCGCGCCGCCGGCGGCGGCCGAGGCGACCCGCGCGCTGAACGTCCTCGCGCCCGTGCCGAACGCGGCCCCCTTCACCTTGACGTAGTCGCCGTTCTCGATCCAGCCGACGTTCATGCCGCCCTCGGACGACGGTTCCGTCTCGATGCCGGAGCCCCACGCGATGGTCTCGGCCTCCTGGCGGACGAACGGGTTGAGCGTGCCCGCCTGCGGCGCTCCGCCCGTGGTCATGGTGATGGTCGGGATGGTCCCGTCGGCGTTGTAGCCGAACCTCTCCACCGCCACGGACCGGGTGAAGCCGCCCCCGCCCGGCAGGGCGCCGTTGTGGTAGAAGAAGTACGAGCTGCCCTTGAAGTCGACGATGCCCGCGTGGTTGGTGAAGCTGCTGCCCTGCGTCGGCATGACCGTGCCGCGGTAGGTCCACGGCCCGGTGGGGCTGGGCGCGGTGGAGTAGGCGATGAACTCCGAGCAGCACTTCGCCGCGAACACGTTGTAGTACAGGCCGTTGCGCTTGTAGACCCACGGCCCTTCCTCGTAGAGCGTGGGCCGACTGGCGTCACCGGTGCGGGAGCCGAAGCCCGCCGTGGTGAGCGGGATCTGCGTGGGGCTGCCCGAGAAGGACGTCATGTCGGCGTTGAGCCGCACGTACCACAGGTTCGGGTTGCCCCAGTACAGGTACGCCTGGCCGTTGTCGTCGATGAAGACGGTCGGGTCGATCTCGCCGTTCTCCACCAGCGGGCGGCCGAGCGCGTCGCGGAACGGGCCGGTGGGGCTGTCGGCGACCCCGACGCCGATCGCCATCCGGCCGGTGGCGCGGTTGACCACCGGGACGTACCAGTAGAACTTGCCGTTGCGCTGGATCGCCTGGCCCGCCCACGCGTCCTGCTTGGCCCAGGCGAACGTGCCCAGGTTCATCGGCGAGCCGTGGTCGGTCCAGTTCACCATGTCGTCGGAGGACCAGACCCGCCACTCCTTCATGGTGAACCAGGTCGAGCCGTCCTCGTCGTGCCCGGTGTAGAGGTAGACGCGTCCGTTGTGGACCAGTGGCGCCGGGTCGGCGGTGTAGATGTGCTGGACGATGGGGTTGTCGGCCTTGGCCACCGCGGGGGCGAGGGCCAGGGCGCAGAGGATCGCGGTGAGCAGGGCGCCTGCCCGCCGCCTGACAGCCGCGGACGACAGCGTGGGTTTCATGAGGTCAACCTCCGGGAGGGACATCGGCGACGGGGGCTGTGCGTCAGGCGCGGGTCCACTTCTGGTTGTCCTGCCCGTTGCAGGTCCAGAGGATCAGGGCGGACCCGTTGGCGGTGCCCGCCTGGTTGACGTCCAGGCAGAGCCCGGACTGGGCGTTGCGGAGGGAGCCGTCGGCCTGGAACGTCCAGCGCTGGTTGGCCTGGCCGTTGCACGGCCACGTGATCACGCGGGTGCCGTTCGTCCTGCCCTGGTTGTAGGCGTCGAGGCACTTGTCGCCGAAGACTCGGACCTCGCCGTTCGCCCACGTCGTCCACAGCTGGTTGGCCGCGGTGTGGCAGTCCCAGATGAGGGTGGCCGCGCCGGAGGCGGTCGAGGCGTTGTCCACGTCCACGCAGCGGCCGGAACCGGTGCCGCGCAGGCGTGACGTCGTGGAAGCGGACGGGGCGCCGCCGGACACCCGGTAGACGGCCGAGCCGTGCGCCGGGACGCTCGCCGAGATCTGGCCCGTGCTGCCGGACGTCGCGCCGGTCCACAGGTCGGTGAGGGTGAACGAGCCGCCGGTCAGGCCGACCTGCGCCGCGGTGGTGGTGATGGTGCTCGTCGCGCTGCCCCGGTTGATCAGGCCGACGGCCACCGAGCCGTCCGACAGTGCCTTGGCGAAGACCTCGGTGTTGCCGTCGTCGCGGACCCGTCGACCGCCCGCGCCCAGCCGGTCCTGGTTGACCGCGATCAGCCGCGGGTTGCGCAGGACCGCGCTGATGTCGGACGACATGGTGCGGATGTCGTTGCCCGCCATGAGCGGCGAGGCCATCAGCGCCCACAGGGCGAAGTGCGTGCGGGACTCGGTGAGGGTCAGGCCGGGCCGGCCGACGACGAGCATGTCGGGGTCGTTCCAGTTGCCCGGACCGGTCTGCGCGGCCAGCGGCGCGGTGACGTCGAGGACGTTGCCGACGCCCATCGGGTAGCTGTTGGTGTTGCCGTTCTGCCAGATGTCCAGCAGGTCCTCGGTGGTGCGCCACAGGTCGGCGACCTCGCCCCAGTCGTACTTGTCGCCCGTCGGCGCGTGGAAGCTGTTGGAGTTGATGCTGTAGACGATCGGGCGGCCGGTGGCGCGCAGCGCGTCGCGCATGATGGTGAACCGGGCGACCTGCTCGTCGCGGGTGCCGCTGCCCGAGCACCAGTCGTACTTCAGGTAGTCCACGCCCCAGGAGGCGAACGTGCGGGCGTCCTGGACCTCGTGGCCCTTGCTGCCGGTGGCGCCGGGGTGGGTGCCGACGCCCTGCGCGCAGGTCTTCTCGTTGGGCGCCTGGTAGATGCCGAACTTCAGGCCGCGGGCGTGGATGTGGTCGCCGAGCGCCTTCATGCCGCTGGGGAACTTCGTCGGGTGGGCGCGCAGGTTGCCCGCGCTGTCGCGGTTCGGGTCGAACCAGCAGTCGTCCACGACCACGTACTGGTAACCGGCGTCGCGCATCCCGGAGGAGACCATCGCGTCCGCGGCCTGCCGGACCTGCGCCTCGGTGATGCCGCAGCCGAAGCTGTTCCAGCTGTTCCAGCCCATCGGCGGGGTGAGCGCCGGGCTGCCGGGCGCGGCCTGGGCGACGGGGGCGGCGACCGGGGCCGCGGTGAACACCCCCAGCGCCGTGACGGCCGCCAGGGCCAGGTGGAGGAGTCGTCCACGGGTACGGGTGGGCATCATCGCCTCTTTCCGCTTCGACGAGGACGCCGCCGACGTCGCACCGCCGGCAGCGCGGGTCACGGGGGTCGGGAGGTGGAGCGCGCCGCTCGTGGAACCGTCGAAGCCGAACGACACCGCGCCTCCACCGGGGGTCGGCGGACGTGCGAGGGCTGCCCGGCGGCCGGGCGCCGTCGGACGGCGAGGTGGTGCGGCGGGGTCGCGTTCAACGCGGGCGGACGCGGTTGAGCGTGCCTCTTCGGATGCGGAGCGGCCTTGACTGCCACGCCAATGTAGCCACGTCGCCGCAGCGTGGTCAAAGCTAAAGTGTGAGCGTTAACTTTAGCGACTACCGTTGCACCACAACGGTACCGAGCCGAGTTCTCGGCCACCTGCGCACCCCGTCGGCTTTGTGCGCGAATTGCTCTGTTCAGCCCCTTGAACAGGGCCAAGGCCTTCGCCGCGACTCCGCGAGAGTTCGTCGCCGCTCACCGCGCCGCCGCGAGGAGTGTTCGAGCTCCCGCGTCACCAGGTCGGCACGAGCTAAAATGTTTGCGCTAACTTTAGCGACCGCGGCACGGAATCCCGTCGAACGCCGTTCGACCTGGCCACGCCGCCCCCACAAGGCCACCACGCCGCCCGAACGGCCTAATGTCGAGACGACACCGCCGCCTACCTGCACGAAACTTATTCGTAACGTCTTGACCGTCCGTGGGGTCATCCTCCACAGTCTGAGAGGCACGGCGCGAACTCACCGCGTCGACTACTGCGACTCAATGCCATCACATTTGCATCGAGCTTTGTCGATCCCGAGATTGTTAGCGCTAACACTCCCCCGAGGACACCCGATGAACCATTCGACACGAGCGGTCATTCGGCCGGCGCCCGCGCGTCGACCGATAACAACGGCGTTGCTGCTCGTCGTGGGACTCGTCGCCACCCTGATGGCGGTGGCGTTCGACGGCCGGGCCCTGGCGGGCACGACGCTGGGCGCCTCGGCGGCGGAGAAGGGCCGGTACTTCGGCACCGCCGTCGCGGGCGGGAAGCTCGGCGACAGCGCCTACACGACGATCCTGAACCGCGAGTTCAACAGCGTCACCGCCGAGAACGAGATGAAGATGGACGCGACCGAGCCCAACCAGGGCCAGTTCACGTTCGCCGGCGGCGACCGCATCGTCAACCACGCCCTCAGCCGCGGCATGAAGGTGCGCGGCCACACCCTGGCGTGGCACTCCCAGCAGCCGGCGTGGATGCAGCGCATGGAGGGCTCGGCGCTGCGCCAGGCCATGGTCAACCACGTCAACCGGGTCGCGTCCCACTACCGGGGCAAGATCCACTCGTGGGACGTGGTGAACGAGGCGTTCGCCGACGGCACCAGCGGCGGGCGACGCGACTCCAACCTGCAGCGCACCGGCAACGACTGGATCGAGGTCGCGTTCCGCACCGCGCGTGCCGCCGACCCCGGCGCGAAGCTCTGCTACAACGACTACAACACCGACGGCATCAACGCCAAGAGCACCGGCATCTACACCATGGTGCGCGACTTCAAGGCGCGCGGCGTCCCGATCGACTGCGTCGGCTTCCAGGCGCACCTCACCAACTCCGCGCCGAGCGACTTCCAGGCGAACCTCCAGCGCTTCGCCGACCTGGGCGTCGACGTGCAGATCACCGAGCTGGACATCTCCGGCTCCAACCAGGCCAACGCCTACGCCACCGTCACCCGCGCGTGCCTGGCCGTCGCCCGTTGCACCGGCATCACCGTCTGGGGCATCCGCGACAGCGACTCGTGGCGCACCGGCCAGAACCCCCTGCTCTTCGACGCCGCGGGCAACAAGAAGCCGGCCTACACCGCCGTGCTGAACGCCCTCAACGAGGGTTCCGGCCAGCCGGGGCTCATCGACACGACCGCCTGGTACGTGCTGGTGAACCGCAACAGCGGCAAGGTGCTGGACGTCTACAACCTGGCCACCAACGACGGCGCGCGCATCACGCAGTGGACCCGCAACGACGGCAGCCAGCAGCAGTGGCAGTTCGTCGACTCCGGCGGCGGCTACTACCGGGTGAAGTCGAGGCTGTCGGGCAAGGTGCTGGACGTCTACAACTTCTCCACCGCGGACGGCGCGGCCATCGTGCAGTGGTCCGACGGCAACGGCACCAACCAGCAGTTCCGGCTCGCCGACTCCGACGGCGGCCACGTCCGCCTGATCAACCGCAACAGCGGCAAGGCGGTCGAGGTCCAGGGCGCGGCCACGAACGACGGCGGCAACATCGTCCAGTACACCGACTGGGGCGGCGCCAACCAGCAGTGGCAACTCGTCCGCGTCGGTTGATCCGACACGGTTTCCGGTGCACGGTGGGCGACCGCCCGCCGTGCGCCCGTCCGTCATCCCCCACCTCGAAGAAGAGGAGCACGCCCATGGCCGGGTCAGGCCAACACCCGCCCACCACCGTCAGGCGAGCCCGCCGCGGCCGCACCCTCGCCGGCGCCGCAGCCGTCGTCACCGTGCTGCTCGGCGGCCTGCTGACGGCGTTCGGCGCGACGACCGCGTCGGCGGCGACCGTGGACACCACCGCCTGGTACGTGCTGGTGAACCGCAACAGCGGCAAGGCGCTCGACGTCTACAACCTCGCCACCAACGACGGCGCCCGCATCACCCAGTGGACCCGCAACGACGGCAACCAGCAGCAGTGGCAGTTCGTCGACTCCGGCGGCGGCTACTACCGCCTCAAGTCCCGTCACTCGGGCAAGGTGCTGGACGTCTACAACTTCTCCACCGCCAATGGCGCGGCCATCGTGCAGTGGTCCGACGGCAACGGCACCAACCAGCAGTTCCGGCTCGCCGACTCCGACGGCGGCCACGTCCGCCTGATCAACCGCAACAGCGGCAAGGCGGTCGAGGTCCAGGGCGCGGCCACGAACGACGGCGGCAACATCGTCCAGTACACCGACTGGGGCGGCGCCAACCAGCAGTGGCAGCTCGTCCGCGTCGGCAGCGGCAACCCGACCACCACGACGACCACGAACCCCGGCACGTGCTCCCTCCCGTCGACCTACCGCTGGTCGTCGTCCGGGGTGCTGGCGCAGCCGCGGCCGGGGTGGGTCTCGCTGAAGGACTTCACCTACGTCCCCTACAACGGCAGGCACCTGGTCTACGGCACGACGCACGACACGGGCACGAGCTGGGGCTCGATGAACTTCGGGCTGTTCAGCAACTGGTCCGAGATGGCCTCGGCGCCCCAGCAGGCCATGAACAACGGCACCGTCGCGCCCACGCTGATCTACTTCGCCCCCAAGAACACCTGGGTGCTCGCCTACCAGTGGGGCGGGACCGCGTTCACCTACCGGACGTCGACCGACCCCACCAACCCGAACGGGTGGTCGGCGCCGCAGGTGCTCTCCACGGCCAGCATCACCGGCTCGGGGACGGGCCCCATCGACCAGACGCTCATCGGTGACGACACGAACATGTACCTGTTCTTCGCCGGTGACAACGGCAAGATCTACCGCCAGGTCATGCCGCTCGGGAACTTCCCGGGCAGCTTCGGCTCGTCCTACACCACGATCATGAGCGACACGACGAACAACCTGTTCGAAGCCCCTGAGGTCTACAAGGTCAAGGGCCAGAACCAGTACCTCATGATCGTCGAGGCGATCGGGGCCAACGGGCGCTACTTCCGCTCGTTCACGTCCGGCAGCCTGGGCGGTTCGTGGACGCCGCAGGCCGCCACCGAGAGCAACCCGTTCGCGGGCAAGGCCAACAGCGGCGCGACCTGGACCAACGACATCAGCCACGGTGACCTGGTCCGCGCCACCGCCGACCAGACCAAGACCATCGACCCCTGCAACCTCCAGCTCCTCTACCAGGGGCGCAGCCCCAACTCGGGCGGCGACTACGGTCTCCTGCCCTACCGACCGGGCCTGCTGACGCTGCAGCGCTGACCGCCCCCGGCGCCCCGCACACCCGTGCGGGGCGCCGGGCCGCACGCCGCTCGAAGCGGCGGGTAAGGAGCAGTCATGTCCGCCCCCGATGGGCTCCCCCGGCGCGTCGCGCGCAGACGTGGCCGGTTGTCGCGGACGGCCGCGGTGGTGGCCGCGGTCGTGCTCGGAGGTGTGATGGTCGTCTTCGGCTCGGCGACCAGCTCCGCGGCCACCGTCGACACGAACGCGTGGTACGTGCTGGTGAACCGCAACAGCGGCAAGGCACTGGACGTCTACAACCTCGCCACCAACGACGGCGCCCGCATCACCCAGTGGACCCGCAACGACGGCAACCAGCAGCAGTGGCAGTTCGTCGACTCCGGCGGCGGCTACTACCGCCTCAAGTCCCGCCACTCCGGCAAGGTCCTCGACGTCTACAACTTCTCCACCGCCGACGGCGCGGCCATCGTGCAGTGGTCCGACGGCAACGGCACCAACCAGCAGTTCCGCCTCGCCGACTCCGACGGCGGCCACGTCCGCCTGATCAACCGCAACAGCGGCAAGGCGGTCGAGGTGCAGAACGCCGCCACCAACGACGGCGCGAACGTCGTCCAGTACAGCGACTGGGGCGGCGCCAACCAGCAGTGGCAGCTCGTCCGCGTCGGCGGCGGGACCGAGCCCACCACCACGACCCCGCAGCAACCGGGCGGCCAGTACACCAACCCGGTGGTGTGGCAGGACTTCGCCGACGTGGAGGTCATCCGGGTCGGCGACGTGTACTACATGACCGCCTCGACCATGCACTACTCCCCCGGCGCGCCGATCCTGCGGTCGTACGACCTGGTCAACTGGGAGTTCGCCGGCCACTCGGTGCCGTCACTGGACTTCGGCACGAAGTACGACCTGACGAACGGGCAGCGGGCGTACGTCAACGGCATCTGGGCGTCGACGCTGCAGTACCGGCCGAGCAACCGGACCTACTACTGGGCCGGGTGCATCGACTTCAACGACACCTACATCTACACCGCGGCGAGCGTCGAGGGGCCGTGGAACCGGCACGCCCAGATCGACAACTGCTACTACGACGCGGGCATGCTGATCGACGACAACGACACGATGTACGTCGCCTACGGCAACGGCACGATCAGCGTCGCCCAGCTGTCCGCCGACGGGCGCACGCAGGTCCGCGCGCAGCAGGTGTTCCAGACCCCGTCGACCATCGGGACGCTGGAGGGCGCGCGGTTCTACAAGCGCAACGGCAGCTACTACATCTGGCTGACCCGCCCGGCGAACGGCCAGTACGTCCTGAAGGCGAGCAACCCGTTCGGCCCGTACACCCTGCGGCAGGTGCTGCTCGACCTGCCGGGCCCGATCCCCGGCGGCGGCGTGCCGCACCAGGGCGGGCTGGTCCAGACCCAGAACGGGTCCTGGCACTACATGTCCTTCGTCGACGCCTACCCCGGCGGTCGGGTGCCGGCACTGGCGCCGATCACGTGGACGGCGGACGGCTGGCCGACCCTCCAGACGGTCAACGGCCGGTGGGGCGTGAACTACCCCTCGCCGCTGCCGCCCCGTCCGGTCAAACCGCTCACCGGGTCGGACACCTTCGCGGGCACCGCCCTCGGACCGCAGTGGGAGTGGAACCACGACCCGGACACCAGCCGGTACTCGGTGAACAACGGGCTGAGGTTGCAGACCGCCACCGTCACCAACGACCTGTACGCCGCCCGCAACACGCTCACCCACCGCATCCAGGGACCGACGTCGACGGCCACCATCGAGCTGGACTACAGCACGATGCGCGACGGCGACCGGTCCGGCCTGGCCATGCTGCGCCAGTCCTCCGCGTGGATCGGCGTCAAGCGCGAGAACGGCCAGACCCGCGTGTCCATGACCACCGGGCTGGCCATGGACAGCAGTTGGCGCACCACCAGCACCGGCGCCGAGGCCGCGAGCGCCGCGGTCAGCGGCGGCCGGATCTGGCTGCGGGTCAACGCCGACATCCAACCCGGGTCCAACCGCGTCGCCCGCTTCTCCTACAGCACCGACGGCGTCACCTTCACCCCGCTCGGACCGGCGTTCACCCTGAACAACGCCTGGCAGTTCTTCATGGGCTACCGCTTCGGCATCTTCAACCACGCCACCCAGGCCCTGGGCGGCTCCGTCACCGTGCGCAAGTTCGACCTGACCACTCCCTGACCGACACCGAACCCGTCCCAGGCGGCGGTCCCGGCATCACGTGATGGCCGGGACCGTCGCCCTTTCGGTCTGCGCGGAACCGGCGGCACGTCGAAATCCTCGAAAGTTGTTTCGAAGTTTTGCGAAAAAATCTCGTCTTTTGGATCGTGCGACCGCAGATCCCACAGACCCGCCGAACTCGCCTCTGAACTGTGTCTTTATCGGTTGGCGAAGATCATGCTTAACCGGTTCGCCAAGGTTCATGCAGGTGAACGACGGCCCTACAGGAGGGGCGCACAAGCCTTGATCGGTCGAAGTGTTTCGGTTAATACTGCTTAACGTTTCGAACCGAACAGCGTGTGGCTACGGGAGGTCCCGGCCACACGCGCCGAGCGGACCATCGACCGCTCCGACCTCACCCGTCCCCACCCGCATCGTCGCGGGTGCTCCTCAGAAAGCGCCGAACATGACGCTGACAGCGAAGTCAGTCGCACGGGCCGCGCTCGTGTCAACCTTGGTCGCCGCGGCCACGGGCGCCGCGGTCCTCGTGGCGTCACCCGCCAGTGGCGCCGCCTCCACGCTCGCCGCGGCGGCCCAGCAGAGCGGCCGGTACTTCGGCACCGCGGTCGCCGCGAACAAGTTGGGCGACGCGACGTACGTCGGGATTCTCAACCGTGAGTTCG
>NZ_JBHTLK010000013.1:0-61684 GCF_042678885.1 Saccharothrix hoggarensis | reverse complement strand
AGCGCGGCGACGCCGTCGGGTCGGCCCGCGGCCAGCGCCACGGCGGCCGCGTGGGCCACCCAGTGCGCGGGGTCGTCGACCAGGTCGGCCAGCACGGGAACGGCGCACCGCGCCCCCAGCGCGCCCAATGCCTCGGTCGCCGTCACCCGCAGCGGGAGCGGCTCGCGAGCGGAGGTGGCGGCGATGACGCCTTCGACCGAGAGAGGAGCGCCGATGCGCCCGAGGGCACGGGCCGCGCGCAGGCGCACCTCCGTGGAGCGGTCGGTGCGCAGCATCGCGACGAGCACGGGCGCCGACGCCACCGCGCCGATCAGGCCGAGGGCCTCGGCGACCTGGGCGCGGACGAGGTCGTCGGCCTGACCCGCCGCGTCGAGCAGCGGTGGGACCGCTTCCGGGCCGATCTGCCGCAGGGCGGACATGACCAGGTGCTGCGGCAGCGGGGGCGTGCGGTGCAGACCGTGCACGAGCGCCACCGCCGCGGTCGGGTCGGCCAACCGACCGAGGGCGCGCACGGCCACCGCCCGCACCTCCGGGTCCCGGTCGTCCAACAGCCGCATGAGCTGCGCCGTCGCCCCCGGTCCACCCACGGCGCCGAGCAGGTGGGCCGACCTGGCGCGCACCACGGCGCTGCGCCGGTGCGCTCCGCGCATCGCCCGCTCCACCGAACCGCGCCGTTCGAGCAGACCGATCACGGCCGTGCGCGCCTCGCCGCGCACCTTGCCCAGCATGGCGACGGCCACCGGCTCCACCGCGCGCCACGTGCGCGCGTCCACGTTGACCAGCCGTTCCACGACCACGGGGTCCGTGCCGTCTCCGGCGACCAACCGGACCAGCCACGGACGAGCCGACGCCACCAGGCGCGCCCGGCGCGCCTCCGCGACCCGGAGCCACCACCGACCGGCGAGCACTGCCAGCGCGAGGACGACGAGGGCGACGGCGAGGCACACCACCGCGACGACCAGCACCTCGCGGTCGACCGACGGGGACACGGGCGACGTCATCGCCGACTGCGGGCCAGGACGGCGCGAACCCGACTGGCCAGCTCGCGGGGGCTGAACGGTTTGGTGAGGTAGTCGTCCGCGCCCCAGGCGAACCCGCCCTCGACGTCGCCCTCCTGGGCGCGGGCGGTCAACAGGATCACCGGTATGGCGGCGGTGGCCTCCGCCGCGCGCAACTCCCGGCAGACGTCCAACCCGGTCATCCGGGGCATCATCACGTCCAGCACGGCGATGTCCGGCATCGCGTCGCGGGCCAGGGCCAGGGCGGTGGCACCGTCCTCGGCGACGAGCACGTCGTAGCCCGACTGCTGGAGCTTGAACACCACGACGTCCCGGACATCGGCGTCATCGTCGGCGACGAGCACGGTGGTCATCGGAACTCCCGAGTTCTCGGTGTCGCCCCCGAAGTACCCTCGCACTAGCCCTTTCAGTCCATCAATTCACAGCCGAACGGACTAGGTGGACGAACCGCGGTCCCGACGCCTCCGCGACCCACGGGCTGCTGGTTCGACCACGTCGTGAGCTCCACCGACCGGATCGGGGCAGGAGCGCACCGGGGTCACGGATGAGGCGGGTCCAGGACGACCGCGTGTTGGGGCAGCACTCCGGGCAGGCCGTTCCCGTGACCGGTCACCCCGGCATCCCCGAGACCACCGGCCCTGGCGAACACGCCGGCCAGCACCCCGGCGACCGCCGCCGCACCGCCCGCCACCGCCAGGCCGGGACTCCCCGAGACCAGACCCACCAGCCCGAGCACCACGAGCACACCGCCCGCCCACACGCCCCACCGCCACCGCGCGCGCCTGCGTTCCGTCGCCGCGACGCTGTGCACGGTGAACGTCAACTCACGCGCGCACACGACGCACCGAAGCCGGTGCGGCACGGCCGGTTCTCCGTTCGCGGGACGCCGGACCTCCCACGGCACGGCACCCCGGTACTCGAACGAGGCCTCACCCGGCGAGGTACGCGCCCAGAAGTTCACGCGATGACGCACCACGGCACGATGACTCCTAGCCGGTTCCACCGGCACGCCACACCCCTTCCGCTGCGGAACCCGCACGCGCGAGCGCGCGGACGTTATCAAGAGGTGCCGACACAGCGGTGTGATGACGTCAGCCGTCACGATCCGGAGCGGTCGGCGTCGGCGCGCCGGGACCTCGGCTCGTTCCGCCGATGGACTCCTGCTCACCCGGCGGTCGGACCGAGCCCGTCGACTTCGGGGGCAGTTCGTCCCTGATGGCCGCCAGCTGCCCGCGCAGCCTCGCCACAGCGCGGCGGACCGCGGAGCGGACCTCGGTCGGGTCGGTCACGGCGAGGTGGTCCTCCAAGGCCGACCCCGGCGACCCGACACCATCGCTCACCGATGCATTTCAACCGGGCGGTTCGTCGCCGAACCCCTGCCGTGCGGGCGGCCCCCGCCTGTCACGACCACGACACGTGCCTTCCCGAACCGGTTTCGCGTCTCCGCGTCAGGGCACCCGCAGGCATCGGGTCGGGCGGTGAAGGGTGTGGCGGTGTCACTGACGGTGAACGGCAGCCTGCTGGCGGGTCGCTACCGGTTGCTGGAGTCGGTGGGCGTCGGCGGGATGGCCGAGGTCTACCGCGCCGAGGACGTGGTGCTGGGTCGCCAGGTGGCGGTCAAGGTGTTCCGGCCCGGCTGGGACGGCCACGGCCCGGCACCGGTTCGAGGCGGAGGTCCGCACGCTGGCCGGGCTGTCGCACCCCGGCCTGGTCCCGGTCCACGACGCCGGCACCGGCGGCGACATGCCGTTCCTGGTGATGCGGCTCATCGAGGGACGCACCCTGCGCGACGAGATCGCCGACGGCGCGTTGCCGGCGCGTCGGGTGCGGCGGCTGGGCGCGGAGTTGGCCGAGGCCTTGGCCCACGTGCACGCGCGGGGTGTCGTGCACCGCGACGTCAAGCCGTCCAACATCCTGCTCGACGACCGGGACAAGCCGTACCTGGCGGACTTCGGCCTGGCCCACCTGCCCGGCGCGACCCGGCTGACCCGCACCGACCAGATGGTGGGCACCGCCGCCTACCTCGCCCCCGAGCAGGTCCGCGGCGGCGACGTCGACCACCCCGCCGACATCTACGCCCTCGGCCTGGTCCTGCTGGAGTGCCTCACCGGCCACCGCGAGTTCCCCGGCAGCGAGGTCGAGGCGGCCGTCGCCCGCCTGCACCGCTCCCCCGCGATCCCCGCGCACCTGCCGGCCGACCTGGCGAGCCTGGTGTCGGCGATGACCGCCACCGCCCCCGATCAACGGCCGACCGCCCTCGACTGCGCCCGCGCTCTGCAGCCCAACACGGTCGATGACACCGTCCCGGTTCCGGTCCCCGTCGCGGAGACCGTCCCGGTGGAGGCGCCGCGCTCGGCGCGGGTGCCGCGCAAGGCGCTCCTGGCCTCGGCCGCGGCGCTGTTGGGCGCGGTCAGCGTCGCGTGGGCGATCGCCCCCGGGGCTCAACCGGTGAACTCGACGCCGACGTCCGGCAGTTCCGCGACCACCACGTCCTCCACCACAACGGTCCCCGTCACCACCGCGCCACCGCAGACCGCGGCACCGGTGACGGCTCCGACCGAACAACCCGCCGCAGGGGTCGACACCGCCACCCCCGCTCCGGCCGTCCCGGAGATCGGGCGGCAACCAGCCGCCGGGGTTCCGGCCGCGGAACCGGGTGCGAAGAAGCAGAAGGACAAGCCGCAGCCACCCGGCAAGGGCAAGAAGTAGCCGGCGCCGCACAGGTCGGCCTGCGAACGGCGCGACGTCACGTCCTCGCGCCCGGGTGCGAACAGCCAGGGTTGAGGACCACCCGATCGGGGTAACAGTGGATGCCAGGACGCGTCCGCGTCCGGCGCAGTCCTGACCGGGATGCCCCATCGATCGACCAGGGACCACAGCGATGAGCAGCCAAAACCTCCCCGTCGACGGTTCCGTCGAGCACCGCGGCGACACTTCCCCCGCCGGTCGCAACGGCACCGCGACTCCCACTCGGACGAGCACCGAGCCGCCCGCCGACGCCGTCGCGACCCCGATCGCCGTCGCGACCCCGATCTACGACGAGCTGGCCGCCCGCTTCGGCCTGCCGCGCGGCCACGAGGGCGCGGAGTCCCGCGTCGACACCCCGCAGCGCGACACGACCTCGTCCGACACCGCGGAGGCTGACGGGGAACCGGTGGCCATGCGCCCGGCGTGCTGACGAACCGCCGGTCATCGGATCCGCGCTCGTCGCGTGGAGGTCGCCGGGGTCACGTCGTCCGTGGTCATGGGCTGATCGGATCGAGCGCACGTCGGGCGCGGCGCGCCCCTGCCGGAGACGACCGTGATGCCGGTTGGTCGTGTGGCCGCTCAGGTCTACGGTGGGGTGCCGGGCTGTCCGGTGCGCCTCGGCGAACCACGCGGGGCGGCAACCGTGAGGCGGTCGCGTGAGCGTCGAGAACGATCCCGAGCCGCTGGTCCTGGGCTTGACGACCGAGCAGATGCCTCCTCTGGTGCAAGTCCGGCGGTGGACGGCCACCGCGCTGGCGGACCTGGACGACGACCACCTGGAAGCGGTGCTGCTGATCAGCACCGAGTTGTTGACCAACGCCTACGAGCACGGCAGCAGTCCCTACGGCGTTCGCCTGCGGCGCGGCCGGGTGCCGTGCCGGGTGCGCGTGGAAGTCGACGACACCTCGCCGGACCAACCCGTCGTCGGACGCTCCCGGCTCGCCGACACCCGCGGCAGGGGCCTGATCATGGTGGACAAGCTGTCCTGGAAGTGGGGCGTCTCCCCGCTGCCCGACGGCGGCAAGACCGTGTGGGCGACCATCTCCTGTGATCAGGAGGGCTGGATTCCCTGCGCGGGGAACGGATGAGTCCACCGCGTTCGGCGCCGCTGCACGAGTCCGTGTCCTGTGCCGCGGTCGTGGGTAGTCCGTCCTTGACGTGACCCCGACCGCGGAGGCCGAGATGCAACCGTTCCTGTTCGCCCCCTGGGCGTGGCGCGATCCCACTTGGCTGCCCGGCGGTGACACCGGCCCCGATCGCGGGCGCGACGCCGCCGGTACCGGGGAGCGCCCCGACACCGGTCTGATCGGCTACGCGGTGGAGGCCACCGACGGCGCCATCGGCAAGGTCGACGAGGACAACGCCGAGGTCCCCGCCGACTGCCTGATGGTCGACACCGGCCCGTGGATCTTCGGCCGCAAGGTCGTCCTGCCCGTCGGCACCGTGCAGCGGGTCGACCACGAGGAGCGCAAGGTCTTCGTGGACCGCACCAAGGACCAGATCAAGGACGCCCCCGAGTACGACCCGAACGACGCCGACCGCGACGGCTACCGCCAACGCGCCGGCGACTACTACAGCGAGAGCTACCGGCTGGTCCCGCCGATGCTCTGACCCTCCAGGCGGTGCCCGCGATCCGGGGGACCGGATCGCGGGCAGCACCGTGCGGCGGCGTCAGCCGCCCCCGTGTCCGCTGTCGTGTCGGCGGGAGCCGATGACGGCCGCCGGGCCACCGCACCGGGTGCCGCGACTCGGGCGTTCGAGACCACGTTCCCGAACGTCGACGGTAGTCACAGCGCGGCGAGGGTGGTCACAGCGCGGCGAGGGTGTCGCGGCAGAGCTGGAGCTCTTCACGCGGTCGCACGACGAGCACCGGAACGGCAGCGTCGGGCGGGGTGACCGGTCCGTCGCCGTCCGGTTCGGCGGTCAGGTCACCGGGGATGCCGAGCAGGGACAGGCCGGCTACGACGTCGGCGCGGACCTCGGGTTGGTCCCAGCCGATCTCGCCGGTGAACACCAGCGCGTCGATCCGGTCCAGCGAGGTGGCCGCGGCGGCGAGTTCGCGCCGCACGCGGTGGGCGAACACGCGCAGCGCCAGTGCGGCCTCCGGGTCCTCTCCCGCCGCGGCGACCAGGTCGCGGGTGTCGCCCGACCTGCCGCCGGACAGCCCGAGCAGGCCGGACTCGTGGTTGAGACCGTGTTCGAGGGCGTCGAGGTCGAGACCGTTGCGCAGCAACCACAGCAGCATCCCGGGATCGACGCTGCCCGAGCGCTTCGACATCGCCACGCCCTCCAGCGGTGTGAAGCCCATGGAGGTGTCGACGCTGCGCCCGTCGCGCACCGCGCACACCGAGCAGCCACCGCCCAGGTGGGTCATCAGCACGCTCAACCGGTCAGCGGGCCGGTCGAGGACCTCGGCGGCCCGGTCGAGCGCCCACCGGTAGGACAGGCCGTGGAAGCCGTAGCGGCGCAGGCCGTGCCGCTCGCGCCACCGGGCGGGCAGCGGGTAGGTGGCGGCGACCTCGGGCAGGTCGGCGTGGAACGCGGTGTCCGGGCACAGCACGTGCGGCACGTCGGGCAGTCGCTCGCGCAGCACGTCCAGCAGCCGCAGCGCGGGCGGCACGTGCAGCGGCGCCAACTCCTCGGCGCGGTGGGCCGCGGCGATGGCGTCGTCGTCCACCGGGGTCGGTGCGCGCAGGTCCGGGCCGCCGTGCACGAGCCGGTGCCCGACGGCGGCGACGTCGTCCGCGCCGTCCAGCAGGTCGTCCAGGGCACGGCTGGCTTCCTCGGAGTCCGGCGAGCCCTCGACGTCGACGGAATCCCGGACTTCCTCGCTGCCGGTGTAGACCAGGTGCGCCTTGAGGCTGTTCGAGCCGGCGTTGACGGTCAGGACGGTGCTCACGAGCCCCACCGCCAGTCGGTGATCTCCTCGGGGTCCGCGCCGTCGCGGTGCGCCGCCGCGCGCAGGTCGTCGCGCTCGACGAGCAGCCGCTCGGCCAGGTCGTCGCCGTGGCCGGCGCGGCGCAGCGCGTCGGCGGCGAGGTCGTGGCGGCTCATGCCGTTGCTGACCAGCAGGTCGTACGGCGTGGTCGTGGTGCCCTCCTCCCGGTAGCCGTGCACGTGGAAGCGCTGGGTGTCGGACCTGCCGTGCAGGGTCTCGTGCACCGCCGACGGGTAGCCGTGGAAACCGAACACCACCGGGACGCCCTCGGGGAAGCACCCGGCGAAGTCCTCATCGGACAGACCGTGCGGGTGCCGGTCGGCGGGTGCCAGCGACAGCAGGTCCACCACGTTGACCACCCGGACGGCCAGGTCGGGCGCGCGGTCGCGCAGGATCGACGCCGCCGCCAGCACCTCGACGGTGGGGATCCCGCCCGCGCACGCCAGCACCACGTCCGGGTCACCGCCGGTCGAAGCCCACTCCCACACGCCCGCGCCCGCCGCGCAGTGCCGCTCCGCGGCGTCCAGGTCCAGCCACTGCGCGCCCGCGTTCTTGCCCGCGACGACCAGGTTGATCCGGTCGGTGGAGGCCAGGCAGTCCCGCAGGGTGACCAGCAGGGTGTTGGCGTCCGGCGGCAGGTGGACCCGGACCGCGGACGCCTTCTTGGTGAGCAGGTTGTTGATGAAGCCGGGGCCCTGGTGGCTGTAGCCGTTGTGCTCCTGCCGCCAGCCCTCGCTGGTCAGCAGGTAGTTCAGGCTCGCCACCGACTCCCGCCACGACACCTCGCCGGACATCTTGAGGAACTTGGCGTACTGGTTGACCATGCTGTCCACGATCGAGGCGAACGCCTCGTAGCACGGGAACAGCCCGTGCCGCCCGGTCAACAGGTAGCCCTGCAGCCAGCCCTGGCACAGGTGCTCCGACAGCGCCTCCATGACCCGCCCGCCGGGCGCGACGTGCTCGGCGGTGTCGGGCAGCGGCCAGGTGAACGCCCGGTCGGTCGCGTCCAGCAGCGCGCCGAGCTTGTTGGACTCCAGCTCGTCGGGGCAGACCACGCGGAAGTCGCGGCGGTCCTCGGTGGCACGCACCAGCTCCGCCAGCCACTCCCCCGCCGTTCCCGTGGCGCTGGTCGACCCGCTGCCCGGCTCGGGCACCTCCACGGCGAACCGCGCGAGATCGGGCAGCGGCAGGTCGCGGCGCAACCGGCCGCCGTTGGCTTCGGGCACACGTCCCAGGCGCAGCTCCTCCGGCGGCAGCCCGGCCAGCAGGTCGTCGTGCGGGCGGCCGTCGGCGTCGAACAGCTCCTCGGGCCGGTAGGACCGCAGCCACCGCTCCAGCAGCGCGAACTCCGCGTCGTCCTCGTGCACGCCGCCCAGCGGCACCTGGTGGGCGCGGAAGGTGCCCTCCAGCGGCTTGCCCTCGGCGTCGTGCCCGGGCACGCCCCAGCCCTTCGGGGAGCGCAGCACCAGCATCGGCCACACCGCCCGCTCACCCGGCTGCCACCGCTCCCGCACCGCGGCGATCTCGGCGTGCGCCAGGTCCAGCGTCTCGGCCAGCAGCGCGTCCGGGTCGTCGGTGCGCGTCACGTCCACCACGTACGGCGACCAGCCGGCGCCGCTGAAGTAGGCCACGAGCTCCTCGTCGTCCATGCAGCCGTAGACCGTGGGCGAGGAGATCTTGTAGCCGTTCACGTGCAGGACCGGCAGCACGGCGCCGTCGGTGCGCGGGGACAGGTACTTGTTGGCGTGCCACGACCCCGCGGTGGGACCGGTCTCGGCCTCGCCGTCACCGACCAGGCAGGCCACCAGCAGGTCCGGCTTGTCCAGGGCGGCGCCGAACGCCGTCGCCAGCGCGTAACCCAGCTCCCCGCCCTCGTGGATCACCCCTGGGACCTCCGGGGACAGGTGGCGGGGGAAGCCACCCGGCAAGGAGAACCGGCGCACCAGCTCGGTCAACCCGGCGCCGTCCAGGGACAGCGCCGGGTCCAGCCGTGCGTGCGTGCCCTCCAGCCACAGGTTCGCGTGCACCGCCGGCGCGCCGTGACCCGGACCGGTGACCAGCAGCGCCCGCTGCCCGGTCCGCCGGACCAGGCCGTTGAGCCCGCCGTAGAGGAAGGTGATGCCGGGGCACGTGCCCCAGTGCCCGAGCAGCCGCGGCTTGAGGTGCTCACGCCGCAGCGGCTCCCGCAGCAGCACGTTGTCCTTCAGGTAGATCATCGCCGCAGCGGCGTAGTCGCAGGCACGCCGGTAGCGGTGAGCGGTTCGGGCAGCGGCGTGCGCCGTGGTCGTCATGCGACCGGGTTACCCGCCGGACCCGCCGGGCCACACGCCGCGGCGGGCCCGCGATCGACTCCCCGCCGGGGCGGTCTCGCCGAAACAGACCGCGACCGCGGGATCAGTCCTTGAGGGGGTCGTGGCCCCAGTTCATCAGGGAGTAGCGCCACTTCGTGTGCTCCACGTCCCCGTCGGGGCGCTGCGCGAGGTGGCGGTGGACGTAGCCGACGACCTTGCGCATGTGCGCCTGGTCGTCGTCGGTCAGCTCGCCCTTCTTCTTGCGCAGCAGCTCGACGATGCGCCTGCCGGACTCGTGCCCGACCGACTCCCCGCCGTCGGACTGGCCCACCGACTTCGACTCGTCGGTGGCCAACCACCGCTCCAGCTCGGTCGCGGTCATGTTCACGGCGTGGTCGAACTCGCCGCTCACGAGTCGTCCTTCAGCGCGGAGGGCTTGTGCACCGCGTCCTTGCCGCTCTTGTCGCTGCGCACGCGGTACTGCGGGTCGTCCTCCGAGGCCCGCACCGTCCGCCCCGCCGCTTCGGTGTCCTCGGTGATCTCCTCGACCACCTCGCCGTGCACCGTCTGCCCGTGACTGGACCAGGTGACCTCGTCACCCTTGTCGAACTTCTCCTCACCCATGAGCGCAGTCTGTGTCGTCCGACCGGCCCCCGCACCACGGTGGGACGCCGGTCAGCCACTTTCACCCGGTGGGATGACCGGCGCGATTTGCCCCGTCCAGCCGGAGAGGGCCGCGGACTGCGCGGTGAAAACGAGGGAAGAATTCCGACGGGCGAGCGCGCCGCCGCGGTCAGGCGTCTTCGCGGTCAGGCGTCTTCGCTATCGGCCTCGGGTGCCCCGGGGTCGTCGTCCCGTTGGTCGTCGGGCAATGACGAGCCCGGGTCGCCGAGGCCTTCCTCCTGCTCCGCGGGCGCGCCTCACTGGACGGGCGGGTACCGGTCCTGCTTGAGCAGGCGCGCCAGGTGTACCGCGTTGTTCGCCAGCTTCTTGTTGGTCGAGGCCACCGGGTCGGGCGTCCGCTCCAGCTCGATGTAGTCCTTGGGCGTCATCGCCTCGTTGTTCCAGTACGTGCCGCCGCTGGCGGGGATGGTGAAGCCGACGTCGTTGAGTGCTTGGAAGCAATCGGCGATGATCTTGTGCGCGCCGTCCTCGTTGCCGACCACGGCCACCACCGCCACCTTGCCGTAGGTCAGCAGCCGGCCCTCGTCGTCGGTCTCCGACAGTTCCGCGTCCAGCCGCTCCATCACCCGCTGCGCCACGCTGGACGGGTGACCCACCCACGTGGGCGTGGCCAGGACCAGGATGTCCGCGGCCAGGACCCGTTCCCGGATCATCGGCCACTCGTCGCCCTCGCCCATGTCCTTCTCCACGCCGGGACGCACCTCGTGGTCCACGACCCGGATCAGGTCACCCGCCACACCGTGCGCGGCCAGCTCGTCGAGCACCTGCCGGGCGAGCTTGTCGGTGCTCGACGGCTCGGGCGAGGGCTTGAGGGAGCAGGTCAGCGCGAGCGCGGTCAACGTCGTGGGAGCCATGCACAGGGCCTACCCACTCAACCCGACCCCAATCGGCGCGGCGTCGGGGGCCCCGTGGCCCACCCGATCGCGGATCGCCCGTCGGTGGACCGTCCCCGCCACGAGAGCGGGGACCAACCCCTGGCGCACGATCTTCACTCGGTCGAGTGGTCGGTGACCCGCCACGCAGTGCACCGCCCTGTCGTCCTCGCACTTCCCGGCCCCTGCACGGTCCACACCCCCCGTGACCCGCGGCGAAGCGGAAGTGCAGACGACCGAGGTCGGGGTACGCCGCGCCCATGACCCTCAACCCGATCCAGGTTCAGAAGTTCCTCTCCGGTGTCGACTACCCCGCCACCAAGGACGACATCGTCGACGCCGCCCGTTCCCAGGGCGCCGACGACGACACCCTCGACGCCCTGCGCGACCTGCCGCGCGACGACTTCAACTCCCCCAACGACATCAGCGAAGCCATCGGTCAGCAGAAGTAGAGAGGGGGCGGGCCGGGACGACGAACACCCCACCTCCCGACCCGCCACCCGCTCCACGGATCAGCGAACCCGCCGCAAGCGGCGAGTGGTGTTGCGGTCAGGACGGTTGGAGGAGAGGCGCTCATGGGTGAGGTCACCGCGACGGACGTGCTGCTGGACGGGTTCCAGCGGATCAGCCAGTCCGTGGAACGCGTGCTGGACGGCCTGACACCCGAGCACCTGACCCACCGGGTCGGCGGCACCGCCAACCCGATCGCCTGGTTGGTCTGGCACCTCACCCGCGTCCAGGACGACCACGTCGGCGACGTCGCCGGCACCGAACAGGTCTGGACCGCCGACCACTGGGCCAAGCGCTTCGCCCTGCCGCTGCCCACCGACGACACCGGCTACGGGCACGACAGCGACCAGGTCGCCGCCGTCACCGCACCCGCCGACCTGCTGCTCGACTACCACCGGGCGGTGCACGATCGCACCGCGGCCTACGTGCGCGCCCTGAGCGCCGAAGACCTGACCCGCGTCGTGGACGAGTCCTGGGACCCACCCGTGACCCTGGCCGTGCGGCTGCTCAGCGTCATCGAGGACGACCTCCAGCACGTCGGCCAGGCCGCTTTCGTGCGCGGCGTCCTGTCCGGCAAGTGACCCGGGTTCCCCCAGCTCGTCCGCGCCTCCGTCCTCGTTGGGCTCGTCGGCCCTCAGGTGAGCCCACGGGCGGCTGGACCCCGACAGGTCGATGACGCCAGTCATTCGGCACGTGGATCTTCTCTGCGCCGGCAAGCGGGACACGACCCGATGTCGTTGACGCACGGCGAAGTGCTCGCCGGGTGGGCGGTGATCGTTGTTGCACCGCATCGGGTGATCACCGGAGCGTGATGATGATCTTGCGTCTGGGTAGACAATCCGCGACGCCACACCTTCGGCAGGGAGGACAGCCATGATCACCGACGAGAACCCCGCGAACAGACCCCGGCCCGCCGAGCCGTCCGATCACCTGGTGCTCGAACTGGTCGGCGAGGTGCCTGATCTTGCGGGAGTTCGGCGCTGGACGGGCGAGGTCCTGGCCGACCTCACCGAGGACGAGATCGCCGACGCGAAGTTGGTGGCGTCCGAGCTCGTGACCAACGCCTACCAGCACGGGCAGCACCCCTTGCAGCTGCGGCTGCGACGCACCCGTGCTCTGATCCGCGTGGAAGTGACCGATCTGTCGCCGCGCCTGCCGGTGGTGGGCCGATCTTCGGCCTGGGTGGCACGCGGTCGCGGGATGGTGCTCGTGGACCGGCTGTGCCGACGTTGGGGAGCCGTGCGCCACGCGGTGGGCAAGACGGTGTGGGCCGTTCTGGCTCGCCAACCCGGGCGCACCACCACGATGTCGACCGGTTGACCCATCCTCGACTGCGCGACACCGGCGTACGACGAGAGCGAACCACCCTTGTCGGCCACGCCACCGGACCCGCGCGGCAGGGGATGGACCGCGGCACGGGTTCGCGCTCCGCCGAGCCGCAGGACGGAGCCGCGACTTCCACCGGCCTCGGGCCGTTGTCGGCGGCGCCACATGCCGACAACGGCCCGACGCCCCAGGCGGAACACCGGGTGCGGTTCGCATCGACCACTCGGTGAAGGCGGTGGCAGGTGTC
The DNA here is from genome assembly GCF_042678885.1 of Saccharothrix hoggarensis. GTDB lineage: Bacteria > Actinomycetota > Actinomycetes > Mycobacteriales > Pseudonocardiaceae > Actinosynnema > Actinosynnema hoggarensis. Next base: position 49,049 of record NZ_JBHTLK010000013.1, on the reverse strand, counting down.
GGACGACCGCGGCGTCGGGCGCGCCACCGGTGGCCACCGGTAGGTCCGCCACGCAGACCACGTCGCCGCCACGCCGGTCCGACGACAGGTACATCGGGCGTGACGCCTGCCAGTCGCCCCGCCGGCAGACGAGGCAAGACCACCGGCCGGACGTCACGCGGGCAGGAACCTCCACAGGTGGTCGGGGGTGCCGCTGTCGCTGAACTGCACGACCTGGGCCGAGTCCCCGAGCGACATGCCGTCGACGGCGAGGACCTTGCCCGAGTTCTTGTTCTGCACGCGCCACGGGCCGTCGGTGCTCGGCCTGAGCCGCCACAGGTGGTCGGCGGTACCGGTGTCGGAGAAGACGTGGCCCCAGCCGACGACGGTGACCCCCGGTGTTGCTGTCGCCGCCGCCGACGTACATGCGGTTCTCGCTGGTGGTGGGGATCAGGCCGATGTCGTGGTCGTCGTGGCCGGCGCTGACGGTGCCGATGAACTCGCCCTTGCCGTCGGCGATGCGGTGCCCCACCTGCCCGCAGTGCTCGGCGGTGAGCAGGTAGCGCCGGTTCGCGCCGTCCCGCACACCGAACCCCGAGGTGCACAGCGAACTCGCCGTCTGGTTCCAGGTCCGGGCGCCGCCCCACCACGGCGGGGAGTCGTCCTGCCGGGACACCTCGCGCATCGGCTCCTCGTGGCGGACGCTGAGCGGCACGTCCACGAGGTCGGACACCGCCGTGAGCGACGCGCTCGCCCGGACACCGGCGGTCGGGTGCGCGGCGAGCACGAGGCCGCTGCCGTCGCCCGGGCTCTTCACGCCGTGGAACCCGCTGTCCGGATTGGCGTCCAGCCAGGCCCGGACCTCCCCTGCCGCGGCGGCCAGTTCAGCAGCGCTGTGCGCGTCGGGGGCGAGACGGACCGGGGTCCGCCGGGACTGGCGCTCCACGACGGCGGCGACCGACTTCGGCACCGCCCCCCTCCACCACAAGGTGACGTCCGCGTCGCCCAGGACGATGCCGGCGTAGCCGGGTTCGGACGTCCGCTGGACCTCGGCGAAGACGGCCTCCGCCGCCTCCACCAGCGGCCGCTGCGCGCGGGACCGATCGGCCGCGGCGACGGGGGGTGCTCCGGTGTCCGCGTGGACCACCAGCCCGGCGGGTGCGATGACGACGGCCGCGGCGCACAGGACCGCGGCGGTCAGGGACGTTGTTCGTTTGGTGTGCTTCACCGTGTTCCTCCTGCAGGGTGGGAGCCCGCTGCCGCGGTCGACCGCGACAGCGGGTCGAAACCGGGAATCACGCGGTGAGCAGGGTCAAGCCGTAGGTGGACAGGATCTCGTTCACCGGCTGGAACCAGGTCCGGCCGCCGGACGAGCAGTTGCCGTAGCCGCCGGAGGTCACGCCCTGGGCCTGGTCGCCGGTGATGAACGAGCCGCCCGAGTCACCACCCTCGGCGCACACGCTGGTGCCCGCCATCTGGTGCACGTCGCCCGTGCGCGTAGTGGATCGTCTCGTTGCGGGTCTGGATCATCCCGCAGTGCCAGCGGGTGGTCGAGCCCGAACGGCACACCGAGGTGCCGACCGGACCGGACCATCCGCACGCCGACTCCCACCACTCGGGGCCTCCCGTCGGGATACCGCACGACAGGTGGCGCCCACCTCGGACACGGCAGTGTGACCGGCCGAGGCCGCGCGGTTCGCCGACGCGAGGCGGGCTACCCGTCGGCAACGGTGACCACGGTCGAGGGACGGGTGGACATGACGAAGCTCTACAGCACCGCGGCGGTGTCCCGGGACGGTCGCGTCGAGGTTGACGGCGCCGAGCCCACCGCACTGGCCGTCACCCAGCCGGCCGAACTGGGCGGCAGCGGTGGCGGCTGGAACCCGGAAGGCCTGTTCGCGGCAGCCCTGGCCACCTGCGTGCACCAGAGCCTGGTGCTGCTCGCCTCGTCCGGCGGGCACGACACGCACGGGAGCGCCGTGCGCGCGGAGGTGTCGCTGAGCGAGCACGGCGCGCAGCAGTACGAGATCAACGCCCGCCTGTTCGTGGAACTGCCCAACGTCGCGGATGCCGAGCAGCGCCGCACCCTGGTGGACCAGGCCGCACAGCACTGCCCGCTGGCCGACGGATGGGAGGTGTCCCTCGCCTGACCTCCGCTGGCCGAGGACCAGGATGGGACTTCGACCGATTCACCGGTCGAGTGCCGCGAGCAGCATGGTGTGCGGCAAGGCATGGGCCACCACTCCGTCGCGGCCGACCGTCGTCCGCGCGGACACCAGGGCGTTGAGGATCGCTTCCTCGACCGACTCCACGACCGCGTCGAACAGCGGACCGATGTGGTTGTCGGACAGCATCGTCACCCGCTGTTCGCGCGGCACGTCCACGCCCAACCCACCGGCTTCGACGCGGTTGGCGACGCTGAACGCGATCACCAGGTCGCCGCTGGTCGGTTCACCGGTGCCGCCCGTGCGCGCGATGCCGAAAGCCGCGCGTTGGGCCAGTCGATCGCATTGGTGCGGCAGGAGGGGCGCGTCGGTGGCGACCACGACGATGATCGATCCGGCGCCCGGCACGGGAACTGCCGGTCCAGGTGGAGCGGGGAGGGGCACCTCCTGCGCGCCGATGAGGCGGCCCACCGGCACACCGTTGACGGTGAAGCGTTCGCGCCGGCCGTGGTTCGCCTGGACCAGGACGCCGACCGCGTGTCCGTCGACCATGCGGGACGCCGTGCCAATGCCGCCCTTGAAGCCGTGGCAGACCATGCCGGTACCGGAGCCGACGGCGCCTTCGGCGACCGGGCCACCGGTGGCGTCGGCGAGTGCGTCGTGCAGGTGCTCGGGCCGGACGTGGAAGCCGTTGATGTCGTTGAGCAGCCCGTCCCACGTCTCTCCCACCACGGGCAGGCACCAGTAGAGCTCGTCCGGTCCTCTCGTGGCGACCTCGGCGGCAACGAGCGCGTCACGCACGACACCGACGCTGTGGGTGTTGGTGAGCCCGATCGGTGACGTCAGCGTGCCGGACTCGCGCACCCACTCCAGGCCCGTCAGCTCGCCGTTGCCGTTGAGACGGTGGCACCCCGCGAAGACGGGCCTCCTGCCCAGCGACCCGTCCGCCGGCACGACCACGGTGACGCCGGTGCGCACCGGGCCGAACCCCTGCCGGAGACGCCCGTCGCCGCTGATCAGCGTGCGGTGCCCGACCTTCACGCCGGGCACGTCGGTGATCGCGTTGAACGGGCCCGGCTCACCGACCCCGACGCTGATACCCAGATCCCGAGCGCGCACCACACCTCCAGCGTTCGACGGACACCGCACCTCACTTTGCACAGCAAAGCCGCAGGAGCACAAGCGGACCACCCGGGAGACCCCGCCGATCGACCCGATGGCCCTGACGCCTGAGCGCTCCACGTGAGAACCCTTGATCGAGACGAAGCAACCATATCAATCCAGACTCGGTTAATTGTCAACCAGCGCGTCTACCTGCACTTCCGTCCGGGTGCCGTAGCGCCAAGTCGATCCGAGCCACTAGAAACACCCCCATGACTTTGCACGACAAAGTTTGACCGAAAGCACCGCACTCCGGTCCGCTCGCCCACCCCGGAAGGGACGCAGTCGATGACCGAACCCGCCCGAGCGGCACGCCGTCGCGTCGCGACGGTGTCGTTGGTGCTGGTCGCTGCGCTGGTGACGCCATCGCACGCGACGGCGTCACCAGCCCCGACGGAGGCCACGCCCTCGGCGGCGGTCCGTTCGTCCATGACGGACACGGCCAAGGCCTGACCTCGGGCATCAACAACCCCTGCGGCACCTCCGGCCCGACCGACACCTTCCACCAGCCGCTCAACAAAGCCCTCAACGCCTACGACCTCCGCCTGGTCACCGGCTAGGACGCCGGCTCGGGCGGGTCATGTCCACCAGCACCTCCAACCCTCGGGAGTCCCCCGTGAAGCGATCCTCCGCACGCCGCGCCATCGTGGGCGCCGCCGTCGCCCTGCTCACCGCCGCCGGCCTCGCCACACCCGCCTCGGCGACCACCGAGCCGGACCTCACCGCCCAGGCCTCGGCCGTGCGCAACGCCGTCGTCGACGCCGCCAAGTCCTACCTGGGCCTGCCCTACCGGTACGCGACCGGCTGGACCTGCTCGCGCCAGGCGATGGACTGCGAGTGCTTCAACCGCAACGCGATCTGGGACGGCACCGCGCGGGTGACCGGGCGCGGCCTCCAGCTCAACTACTGGCTGCAGGGCCAGATCAACCAGGGCAGGCTCACCACCACCCCCCGCCCCGGCGACCTCGTGTTCTGGGACACCGACCCCCACGACGGCATCCCCTACGGCGGCGACTACGACCACACCGGCATCTACATCGGCGGCACCACCGTCATCGACGCCAACGCCGTCGCCGGACGCGTCCGCTACGACAGCACGACGTTGGGCGGCTCCTACCGGCCCATCTACGTCGACGTCCTGGCCCCCAACGGCTACTGACCACGAGGTCCCGCGCGTCACGCCGAACGCCGACCGATCGCCACATCGAATCCCACGGGGCGGCTTCCCCGCCTCCCGATGCCAGGCGAACGCCACTACGACGCACGACGCCTCCGGAGGTCGCATGTACAGGACAGGCACCGTTCTCGCCGCCGTCGCCGCTCTTGTGATCGTCTCGACCACAGCGAGCGTCGCCCAGGCCGACCCGCTCCACACGACCGGACTCGACGCCGTCACCGAGCAGACGATCACCCTCGACACGAGGTCGGTCACCGCCGCGGAACCGGCGGACGACGCCGACTCCGGTGACGAGGTGACGGCCCAGGGCCGTTACGGCAGCACGTTCCCCAGGGACTCCGACGGCCACGTGCCGGAGTACTTCGGCAGCTACACGGGCTGCTCCGACGGCGTCATCGGCCGCGCGACCTACACCCGCAGCGGCGGCGTCACCAAGTGGACGATCCGCTACGACACCTGCGAGATGCGCCGACTCGGCGCCGGCGACAACGACTGGACGCGCCTCAAGGCCCACGAACGGGCGCACACCCGCGGCTGGGGCCACTGGGAGGCTCCCCAGTCGGACAACCCCGCCTACTACCCGAAGGTCCGGATCTGCGGCTGCTGACCCACCCATCGCGGATCAGTTCGCGCACACGCCACCGGCCTGCGCACCGCCATGATCACGGCGTGCGGGTCGCGGTTGCCCACGGGAACCGCGACCCGCACACGCCACGTGACGCACGACCCACCGGGCGGCGGCCAACCGAACCGGGATATCTCGGCGCCCGTCGCCGTTGACGCCGAGTGTGGCCGCCAACGGAGTCCTCGACGCAACTCGGCGCACGTACGGCGGGGGAAGCGCTTTTCACCCGAGGTCGTCAGGCGACGTTGTCCGGTGACCTGTCGTGCTCGGCCCGCTGGGCGACCAGTGCCACGACGTCGGTCACTGCGCGGTCGCGGCGGAAGGCACGTCGCTGCCGGCTCGCACCGTTGCCGTTAGTGATCAACTCGTCCACGAGGGTCTTCACGGCCTGCAGTTCGCCTGTCATGGCCAGCGCGGGTTCGACGTGGCGCAGCAGGCGGTGCAACAGGTCGACGGCCGGAACGGGGCGGATGGTGTCCAGGTCGACGCCCACCCCGTCCAGGCCGTCACGCGCGGCGCGCCAGTACGCCATGCGCAGCGCGTCGTCACCGACGCGAGGTGCTTCGACACCGTCCTGAATGGACTGCAACGACGTCATGACCAGCGCTCGCACCAGGGCGGCGAACAGCACCGCTTCATCCACAGTGGACTGGACGTCGCTCACCCGGACCTCCACGGTGGGCAGGTGGGAGGAGGGGCGGACGTCCCAGTAGACCATCTTCTCGTCGAGCACGCTGCCGGAACCGACGGCCATGTCCACGACGGCCTCGTAGTGCGCGAGCGACTCGAAGTACGGCGGGGCGCCGGCGCACGGCCAGCGGCCGACGATCACCGACCGCCAACTGGCGTAGTCGGTGTCGACGCCGTGGTTGATCGGCGAGTTCGCGGTGAGCGCCAGCAGCACGGGAAGCCACGGCCGGACGTGGTTGCAGACCTGGACCGCGGTCTCCCGGTCGGGCACCTCGACGTGGACGTGGCACCCGCACACGACGTTCTCGGGCGCGAGCTGCCCGTACGCGTTGTTGATCCTGTGGTACCGCGGGTCGTCGGTGATCGGCGGTCCCGGTGCGTCATCGGCCGGGGCGGTGCCCACGGCGAGCAGCGTGCCGCCGCACCGCGACGCCGCCTCGGCGGCGGTGGAGCGCAGGAACGTCAGCTGCTCGCGCACCTCCGCCAGGGTCCGGCACACCGGCGTGTTGATCTCCACCTGCGCCCTGGTCAGCTCCAGCTCCAGCGCACCGCCCAGATCACCGGCCACCTCGACGACGTGGGCGCTGATCGGGAGCAGGTGCCCGGTGGACGCGTCCGCCAACAGGAATTCCTCCTCCACGCCGACTGTCGGCACACCGGGCATTTCCGGATCCGCAGACCACAGCACAGGGGAAAACGACGCCATCGCCAGCCTCGCTCACAGTTTGATCACCGCCCGGTCGGGACCGAGGGTTACCCGCAGTCACCTTCTGCAAACCGATGGCCCATTCGGACCACGGACGGGTGGTCGGTCGACCCATAAGCCACATTCCCGACATCGGATCGTGCTTTGGTCTACTCCGCGCGCGGGTGGCGGGAAGCTCGCGCAAGCGCATCTCGGCCTGCGTCTCCATCGCCGCCGGCGATGCCCCGCACCGCGCCTCCGCCATGCCGCCCCGCCCGAAGCGAAGGACGCCCTGCGCCATTCGCAGCAACCCGGGCACACCTACCGCGCGGCGACCGGCCCACCGACGGAGTTTCCTCCCGTACCGACTTGGATATGGACACGATTGTCGTCCCCCACGCGCGATGGCCGGGACCTTCGCTACGCCGACCTTCAGGGACGGGGTTCGAGGTCGGCGTGGTTATCTGTGCGCGCACGCGCCGCACCTGCGCAGGTCGCGCGTGCTCGTTGGTCCCGGAGGAACGAGGTGGAACGATGGCTGGACCGGCTGAAGGCCGCGCGGACGAGGTGATCCAGCGGCTTGACGACGTCACCGCCGCGTTGACGGGCCTGTCGGACGTCCTGGACCAGGAGGAGGACCTGTCGGTCGTCATGGACCGGGTGTGCCGGCAGGTCGTGGGCGCGATCCCCGGCGCCGACCTGGCCAGCGTGACGGTGCTGCGCGACGGCACCCCGGAATCCCTCGCCTGGACCGACCAGCAGACCCTCGCCGTGGACCACGCCCAGTACGGGGCCGGCGAAGGTCCGTGCCTGGAGGCGGCCGAGTCCCGGCAGGTGCAGCGCGTGGCGGTGGCGGAGGCGGTCGACCGCTGGCCGGCGTTCGCCGAGGCGGCGGCAGGCCTGGGAATCCACAGCTACCTGTCGGCGCCGTTGTTCATCGACGACGAGTACCACGGTTCCCTCAACCTCTACAGCACGCAGAAGCACGGCTTCCAGGAACTCGACGCCGCCCTGCTGGAGCTGTACACCACCGCGATCGAGGCGGCCCTGCGCAACGCCCGCCGCCACCTGCGGGCCCGCCGGCAGGTGACCCAGCTGCGCGAGGCGCTGACCTCGCGGGCCGTCATCGACCAGGCCAAGGGCATCGTGATGGCGGTCCACCGCATCTCCGCCGAGCAGGCGTTCACGATGCTGGTGGAGCGGTCGCAGCGGGAGAACCGCAAGCTGCGCGACCTGGCCCAGCACTTCGTCGACGAGACCACCCGCCCCGCTGACTGAACGCCCGCCGCCTCGACCGGGTCTGGCCGGCCCGGTCAGGCCGCGGTTCCGGGCTGCCGGTGGTGGGCGGTGTCGCGCGTCAGGACGGCCACCACGTCCTCGCGATCGACGACCTGCCCGGGCTGCGCGTCATGGGCGAGGCCGAGTTCACCGGCCCCGGCCTGGCCGTGACGCTGGACCCGCTCAAGATGGTCGTCGACGTGAGCGAGCTGGGCATCAGCGGCTACCAGGCCGCCGACTGGCTGCGCGAGCACCAGCGCGTCACCGTCGGCCTGTCCGACCACCGCCGCCTCGTCGCCCAGCTCACCCACGCCGACGACCACCGCACCGCCGCCGTCCTGCTCGACGCGCTGGGTGCGCTGGTCAAGACGGCCGACGAGCTGCCCGCGCCCAAGCCGGTCGACCTGCCGTCACCGGACGAACTCCAGCTGGAAACGGCGATGCTCCCCCGCGACGCCTTCTTCGCCGAGGTCGAGCAGGTCGACGCGGCGCGGGCGGTCGGGCGGATCAGCGCCGAGATGGTCACCCCCTACCCGCCCGGGGCGCCCGCCGTGCTGCCGGGCGAGGTGATCACCCGGGAGGTGGTCCAGTACGTGCGCAGCGGCCTGGCCGCCGGCATGCAGTTGCCGGACCCGTCCGACCCCGAGCTGAACACCTTCCGGGTGGTGGTGGACAAGCGGTGACGGTGGCGAGGTCGGGCCGGGGGACGTCTCCGGATGCCACGTCGTGCGGGTCCAGAACGACGGCGGCGCCGTCCCGGTCATCGCGGGACGGCGCCGTTCCGGCGGTCAGCCGAAGTCGATGTCACTGCACAGGAAGTACTTCTGGTCCATGTGCGACGCCTTCCAGATCGTGACGAGGACGTGCCGCCCGCTGTAGCCGGAGGTGGACACGTCGGTCTTGTACTCGAACTGGGAGCCGTACCGGCCGGTCTTCTTGACGAAGTCCAGGTCGTCCCAGCCGATCAGGGAGTTCGTGGGGTCGAAGCCCTGCTTGGTGATGTAGATCTTGAGGTAGTCGGCGCCGTGCCGCGCCACGTCCTGCACCGTGACGGGGAAGCTGCTGCCGACCCGGGTGGTCCTCCACGGGCCGGGGTTGTCCATCGGCGCGTAGCGCCCGCCCTCGGCCCGCCCGGCGCTGCAGATCTGGCCGTCCGGGACGGCGCTCTCGATGTTCTCGCCCAGGTTGTTGGCGTACAGGGCGTTCCAGTTCCACATGGCGTCGGGGCTCTGGTGCCAGGCCAGGTAGCACATGAAGTCCTGCTCCTGCATGCCCGGCGCGTCCGGGCCGTTCCAGCGGGTGGCGCAGCCGTAGTTGCGGGTCGGCGGGTCGACGACGGTGCCGTGGGCCGAGGCGCGGGCCGGCTGGAAGGCCAGCGCCGAGGCGATGAGGGACAGCAGGAGCGCGAGGTGCAGGGCGGTCCGGCGTCGGTTGGTCGGTAATGCGGTGTGCATGCGGGTGTCCTCCGTGTGTGAGGTGGCGCCGGCGGCGGGATGCCGCTCGGCGGACGTTCGTCCGGGATGTCCGCGGGGTGGTGGTCGGGCGGTGGCGTCGCCGGTGTCGACGACGCCACCGCTTCCGCACGAGCGGGACCAGCCGGCCGCCACCGAGCGGTCCCGCTCACCCCCGACGCGGCCGGGCCGCGCGGGGGCGTCCTGGAGGTATCGGCTGCCAGGTGGTCGAAGGCGTCTTGGCGCTTATCCGCAGGTCAGCGGCAGTGGGCGGATCGGCGGAGGTGAACGTCGTGATGTGGCTTGCGGACCGGGCCGACGTTCATCCGGCGGGTCGGCGCACCGGCTCTCGCGGGGCGGTGGTCGACCGGTCCCCCGGCCGGTGGGTCGTCCCGCGCGCGGTGGTCCGGGGCTGCTGCCCCGCGCCCGTGGACATGAGCACCAGGCACGCGGTGATCAGGACGAGGTTCTTGACGACGAACTCGCCCTCGGTGGTGAGCAGCAGCGGGTTGCCCGCCTGGAACGCCGCCTGCGGCTGGACCACCAGCACCAGGAAGGTCCCCAGGAGGTGGGCCAGGGCGACCGCCGCGACCCAGCGCAGCCGGCGGCCGAGCCAGAGCGCCGCGCCGAGCACGACCTCCGCCGATCCCAGCGAGACCAGCAGCACGTCGCGGTCCAGCCACGGCACGGTGCGGGCGACCAGGTCGGCCACCGGTGTCACGTCGGCGACCTTGAGGGCGCCGAACCACACGAACACCAGGCCCAGCGAGCCGCGCAGCAGCGTCACCGCGCGGGCGGTCACGGTGCACCGCACGTGGTGGTGTCGACCGGGTCGACGCGCCAGCGCCCGTCGTGCAGGCGCAGCAGGTGCTCGCCGGTGCGCTCGCCGTGCCGCCAGGCGACCCGGGCGAGGTCCGGCCCATTGGGGACGACGCCGAGCACCTCGTACGGGACCCCGGGTTCGCACTGCGCGAGCCGATCGACGAACACCTCACGCGGATCGCGCTGCTGTGCGTCGGTGGTCCACATGGCCCACGCGGTGGCCGGGTCACCGCCCGAGAGCAGGCCGAGGTACGTCGTGGCGACCCCGCGCAGTCGCGCGGCCTCCTCCGCCGTCATGGAGTGGTGGTGGTGGTGGTGCTGGTGGTCGGGTTCGGTGGACGCGCATCCGGCGACGACCGCGACCGTCAGGGCAAGGTGGGCAAGGTGGGCAAGGGTTCTCATCTGGACCTCCCGGGGTGGCCGGGCAGCGGCCCCGCGTCGTTGCGGGACCGCCACCCACCTGGCGTCAGTTGCCCAGGCGCTTGGTGCCGTACTGGGAGATCCAGTGGTTGCCGCCGACGTTCATGTCCGCCAGGACCTCGACGGAGTCACGCGTCGCCTCCAGGCTCATCGAGCCCTGGTTGGAGCCGGCCAGCTCGTAGGTCCACGTCTGCCCGACCGGGATGGTGCGGTCCGCCAGCGGCACGTCGTGGAAGCCGAACCGGATGACGTAGTGCGACTCGCCGTTGCCGCGCGGGACCTCGACGTAGTCCTGCTGCGGGTGCCCGTACTGCACGGACGCCCGGTAGTGGTGGTCCACCGAGCCCGACGGCGCGCGGAACTTCAGCACCAGGCAGTCGGTGTGCACGGGTGCGCTGCCGGTGTTGGTGAAGATGAGCTTCCGGTTGCCGTAGAAGGTGCCGCCGTCGAGCTGGACCTTGACCGACAGGCCGACGTTGCTCTTGAAGCTGGTGGTCAGCGGCTCGTCGAGGACCGGGTTGCGGCCGGGCACGGTGTAGTCGGTGCCGCGGCGGCACCGCTCCAGGGGTGAGCCGTCCACCGAGGTGGGACCGTCCGGGTACTGCTGGCCGTGAGCCGCCGGTCCCGCGCTCACGGGGGACGTGACCGCGACGACGTTCGCGCTCGCGGGCAGCGAGGACGCGACGAACGCCGCGGACAGGGCGAGACCGGCGACTCCGGTGGCGGACCAGGCCGTCTTGACCGACTTCTTCATGGGTGTGCCTCCGTCAGGATCGGAAGGAAGCACCGGGGGAAATGTGTCCCGCCGGGGCTGGAACACCGTGGCGGCGGCTCCTTCAGATTAGTGAGACGAGCTTTTTGCTGTCAATGAACAACAACAGCGTTACTCGATCAGACCAATAGGAATGTCCACTGTGGATGTTGAGAACGAAGATCTCTACATGGCAACGGTTCGACGGCGGTCCGTCTGTCCACGACGGAACGCTGGTGCACAGTGGACGAGAACACGGAAGGTGGCCGCCGGCCGGGTGGATGACGGCCACCACGGGCCGTTCGTCAGCCGGAGAAGGTCCACTTCTGGCTGTTCCACGTGCCGCAGTCCCACAGGTGCAGGCGCGCGCCGTTGGCGGTGCTCTGGGCTTCGACGTCCAGGCAGCGGCCGGACTTGAGGTTCTTCAGGGTGCCGTTCGACTCGAAGGTCCACTTCTGGCTGTCCCAGGTGCCGCAGTCCCACAGGTGGGCCTTGGTGCCGTTGGCCGTGGCCCCGCCTTCGACGTCCAGGCACTTGCCGCCGGACTTCAGCTGCTGCCCGTCGAGCACCCAGGTCATGGAGGGCGCGTCGGCGCAGGTCCACTGCTGGACGGCCGTCCCGTTGGCCGTGCCGCCGCCCGCGCGGTCGACGCACTTGGCGCTCGCCCCGTTGACGATCCGGCGGCCGGTGACCGGGTCCGGGTTGGTGCCGCCCGGGCCCCAGGCGTTCCAGTTGTCCCAGGTCTCGGCGTCGAAGCCGATCCGGCCGAGCTGGTCCGCGGACCAGTTCGTGCCGGCCTTGTTGATCACGGTGCCGCCGACGGTGTAGTTCTCCAGCTTCAGGCCGCGGCTGTCACGCGTCTCGTTGCCCAGGGTGACCTTCTGCCCGCTGCTGTTGCTGTACCGCTTGAGGAGGCTGACCTGGGAGGAGGCGTCGAGGTGGTTCCAGGCGTCGATCTTGAGGTTCTTGACGTGGACGTTCTCGGTGCTGGACAGCGCGAAGACGCGGATCGCGCAGTTGGTCATGCCCTCGACGGTGATGTTCTCGAAGGTCATGTTCCGCACCCACGTGCCGGGGTTCGCCGTGGTGGTCGACCCCATGTTCTCCCAGTGCGAGGAGGAGTTGAGGATGCAGGTGTTGTACTTGACGTCCTTCCAGTACATCCGGTTGTGGATGACGTGTGTGTTGGCGACGCGCACGTTGTCGATGTTGCGCGGGGTCCAGCCCCACTGGATGACGGGACCGTTCTCGTTCTTCCAGACGACGGTGTTGTCGATGCTGACGTCGCTGTGGTACATCTTCAGCACGTCGTCGTTGGCGTTGAAGAACGTGTTCTTCATGGTGCTGCCGCGGTAGAGCTCGATGCCGTCGGTCTGCCAGTACCAGGAGCCGACCTGCTTGTAGTTCTCGACCCGCATGCTGAACGTCTGCTCGTCGCCGTAGACGACGAACGAGTGGTACGGCGGTTCGTTGATGGTCACGCCCTGAAGGTCCAGGTGCTGCTGCCGGCTCTGGGCCGACTGGAACTGCAGCATCTTCACGCAGGTGGCGTGGCAGTTGGACGCGCCGGAGAGGTGGTCGTAGTTGTTGGCGGTGTCGGCCTCGTAGACGTACTGCTCACCGGAGAGCACGCCGTACCCGGTCACCTTGTACAGGCCCTGGCTGTCGTCGGGGAACCGGATGGCCCCCTTCACGTACGCCCCGGGCGCCAGGTAGACCCACTTGACCTGCTTGGGCAGCAGCGCGTGGTACTTCGAGGTCATGTAGTAGGTGCCGGGCCGGAAGTACACGATCTCCTCGCTGATCGTGTTCAGGTTGGTGACCTGTCCCTGCGGCGGGTAGTAGGTGCTGCCCGACGCCGAGGTCGGGATCAGCCGGTCGCGCTCCGTCCCGGTGGGCGCCGGTTCGGCGAAGACCATCATGGAGTTGCGGGGCTCGGTGTGGATGGCGCGGTTGCCGTTGCCCGACGAGGTGGTGAGCTTGCCGGCGTCGGTGGCCGGCCCCGACATGTCGTTGTACGCCGTGTACAGCTGCGGGTCGAACTCGACGGAGAAGCGGTAGCCCGCCGCGTGGTACGGCACCTTGACGCGCACGGTGTCGCCGTCGACGAGCTGCTTGGCGAAGTTCAGGCTGCTGGGCTTGATCTTGACCTGGTCCGCCGAGGAGATGCTCTGGCCGGTGCGCAGGGAGACGTCGACCCACACGTCGGTGGCGTACTGGAAGGACGACCAGCTCATCGTGAGGTTCGCCGACGCGGAGAACTCGGCGCCGTCCTCCTTGGTGTAGCCGATCTTGCCCTTGCCGCTGCGCGGGATGCTCAGGTACGTGAACGAGTCGTACCTGGTCGCCGGCGCCGCGGCGGTGGCCACCTGGACGTCGTAGAACGACGAGCGCCTGACCTTGTCGTTCGCCACCGGGCTGCCCGTGTTGAACTCGTGGTTGTCGTGCCACCACGTCTTGAGCTGCTCGCTGTCGGCGGTGGTGGCGGCCTGGGCCGCGGGCGTCCCCAGGTCCAACCCGGCCGGCGCGACAGCGCCGACCAGGGCGAGGGCCAGACCGGCGGCGAGCGCCGCCGGTCGACTCATCCTTGCTGTGGGCATGGCGAAATCCTCTTCTCATCATTGGGAAGGGTTTGCGTCGTGCTACCGCGGCCCTACTTCATGAACACGTGTGCGGACCACGGTTCCATGGAGATCCGGCCGCTCACGACCGAAGGCGCGTCGACATTGGACAGAGCCAGGTCGGCGGCTGACCAATCACCGTCCAGGGCGGCGATCTGCGATGTGCCGCTGAGGTTGGCCACGACGAGCAGTCGGTCGTCGTTCAGGGTTCGCTCGTATGCGTAGAGGTAGGGTTCGTCGGCCAGGAGCATCCGGAAGTCGCCGTGGGCGACGACGGGGAGCTCGTGGCGCAGTGCGATGAGCCGTCGGTAGTGGTTGAAGACGGACTTCGGGTCGTCGTACTGGGCTTGGGCGTTGAGCCAGGTGTGGTTGGGGTTGACCGCGAGCCACGGTTGACCGGTGGTGAACCCGGCGTTCGGGGTGGCGTCCCACTGCACGGGCGTGCGCGCGTTGTCGCGTCCCATCGCCCGCAGTCCGCGCAACACCACGTCCGGGTCGCCGCCGCCGGCGACGGCCTCGGCGTAGTGGTTGAGCGACTCGACGTCGCGCATCTCGTGCACGCCGGCGAACGGCGCGTTGGTCATCCCCAGCTCTTCGCCCTGGTAGACGAACGGCGTGCCCCGGTGCAGGTGCAGCACGGTGGCCAGCGCCGTGGCGGACTCGCGCCAGTACCTGCCGTCGTCGCCGAAGCGCGAGACCACGCGGGGCTGGTCGTGGTTGTTCCAGTACAGGCTGTTCCAACCGACGTCGCCCAGCTCCTTCTGCCACCGGCCCAGCGAAGCCTTGAGGTCGCGCAGGTCCAGCGGTTTGGGGTCGAACTTCCCGCCCGGGCCGTGGTCGAGGGAGACGTGCTCGAACTGGAACACCATGTCCAGCTCGCGCCGCGCCGGGTCGGTGAACAGCCGGGCGTCCTCCCAGGTGACGCCGGGCATCTCCCCCACGGTCAGCAGCTCCCCCGACCGGCCCTCGAACACCTCGCGGTGCATCTCCTGGAGGAACTCGTGGATGCGCGGACCGGTGCCGTAGTGGGGGAACCCGTCACCGAGGCCGCCGACGCCGGTGGTGGCGCCGTCGGGCAGGTCGGGGTCCTTGGAGATCAGGTTGATGACGTCCATCCGGAAGCCGTCGACGCCCCGGTCCAGCCACCACCGCATCATGTCGTACACCGCCTGGCGGACCTCGGGGTTCTCCCAGTTCAGGTCCGGCTGCTGGGGCGCGAACAGGTGCAGGTAGTACTCGCCGGTCATCTCGTCCAGCGTCCACGTCGGGCCGGAGAAGAACGACTCCCAGTTCGTGGGTTCCGCGCCGGGCTGCCCTGCGTCGAACCCGTCGCGCGGCGGGCGCCACCAGTACCAGTCCCGCTTCGGGTTGTCCTGGGACGACCGCGACTCCGCGAACCACGGGTGCTCGTCCGAGGTGTGGTTGACCACCAGGTCCATCACCAGCTTCATGCCCCGCGCGTGCACCTCGGCCAGCAGGCGGTCGAAGTCCTCCAGCGTGCCGAACGCGGGGTCGATCGCCCGGTAGTCGGAGATGTCGTAGCCGTTGTCGGCGTGCGGCGAGGCGTAGACGGGCGACAGCCAGATCACGTCGACGCCCAGCCGTTCCAGGTGGTCCAGTCGGGTGATCAGGCCGGGCAGGTCGCCGACGCCGTCGCCGTTGGAGTCGGCGAAGCTGCGCGGGTAGACCTGGTAGACCACGGCCGAGGTCCACCACGGGGCGGTGTCCGCGGTTGTGGCCACCGTCTGCTCGAGAGTCATGTACGTCCTTCGTGGGGTGTTATTTGACCGCGCCGAGGTTCACGCCGCGCATGAGCGTGCGTTGGAAGAGGAGGAAGAAGACCAGCGCCGGCAGGATGCCCGCCAGCGAGGCGGCGGCCAGGGCCGTGGGGTCGCTGGTGTACTGACCGCTCAAAGCACCGAGCGCGACCGACACGGTCTGGTTGTCCGCGGAGGGCAGCAACACCAGCGGCAGGAAGAAGTCGTTCCAGGTCCAGATGAAGAAGAACGTCATCAGCACCGCCATCGTCGGCCTGGTCAGCGGCAGGACGACGAGCCGGAGCACCTGGAAGCGCGTGGCGCCGTCGAGCCGGGCGGCTTCCAGGACCTCCGGCGGGAACGTGCCCAGCACCGAGGACAGCATGTAGGTGCCGAACGCGCTCTGGAGCACGGCCAGGATGATGACGACGCCGGTCATGGTGTCGTAGAGCCCGAGGTCGCGGGTGAGCACGAACAGCGGGTACACCAGCGCTTCCTGCGGGATCGTGAACGCGAGCATGAACAGCGCGAGGATCCACACCCGGCCCCGGATGCGACCGATGCCGATCGCGAAGGCGGACAGCAGGCTCAGCGCGACCGCGATCAGGGCCACGCTGCCGCTGATCACGACGCTGTTGAGCAGCTTGCGGTTGAAGTCGACGCCGCCCCAGAAGTCGACCAGGGCGGAGAAGTCCAGCTCGGTGGGCAGCGAGACCGGACCGTTGGCGATGTAGTCCGGCGCGGGCTTGAACGCGTTGATGACCGCGATCCAGAACGGGAACAGCATCAGCAGGCCGACCCCGGCGACCAGGGTGAGCACCACCCATCCGCTGACGCTGCGCTTGCGGCGCCTGACCTTGCGCACGGCCGGCGCGGGCGGGGCCGTCGTCGGGCTCACGGCCGTCTTCTCCAGGCTATCCACGGCCATCCTCGAACCCTTCGGAGTTGCGCGTCTGGTAGCGCAGCAGCGCGACCGCGACGACCGAGATCATCAGCGCCAGCACGGACGCCACCGCGGCGCCGTAACCGACCTTGGTGGTGGTGAAGAAGTTGGAGAACGAGAAGTAGGCGGGCACGATCGTGCTGGTGCCGGGACCGCCGCGGGTGAGCACGAAGATCGGCGCGAACACCTTCAGCGCGGCCACCGAGGTGGTGATCAGCACGACCGCGATCTCCGGGCGGAGCTGGTTGAGCGTGATGGTGCGGAACTGCTGCGACCAGCTCGCGCCGTCGAGCTCGGCGGCCTCGTACAGCGCCGGGTCCACCCGGGACAGCCCGGCCATGAACACCACCACGGTGTAGCCGATCTGGAGCCAGACCAGCACGTTCATCACCGCGTAGATGGCCAGGTCGGAATCGCCGAGCCAGTTCTGCGCCAGACCGCCGAGCCCGAGGTCGCGCAGGGTGGTGTTGATGATCCCGTACTGCGGTTGGTACATCCACTTCCACAGCACGCCCGCGACCGCGATCGGCAGGATCTGCGGCAGGTAGTAGGTGGCGCGCAGGAAGCTCGCGACCTTCGACCCGAACTTCGGCGAGATGTAGCTGAACAGGACGGCCGCGACCACCACCCCGATGGCGGTCGGGAGGATCGCCATGGCCACGATGAACGCCACGCTGTGCCGGAACGAGGCCCAGAACAGCGGGTCGCCCAGCAGCCGCTGGTAGTTCTCGAACCCGATGAACACCGGGTCGCCGACGCCCCGGAAGGACGTGAGGCTGTACCAGAGGTTCATCCCGAAGGGCACGGCGACGACGGCGAGGAAGCCGACCGCTCCCGGCAGGATGTACCACCAGTAGCCGGCCCCGCGTTCGGACGTGGCCTTGCGCGCCGGACGTGGCGCGGCGGTGTGCGTGGCGCTGTGCGTGGCGGTGTTGATCGAGGACATGGCGATCCTTTCGGCCCGGCCGCTCAGGCGGACGGCTTGCCTGCGTCGTAAGCGGCCTTGATCGCCTCCACCACCTGTTGCGGGCTCGCCTCACCGCCGACGAGGTTCGTGGTGTTGGCCAGCAGCACGTCGTTCAGCCCCGCCACCGGCCAGTCGGGGTACCAGGCCAGGCCGCCGTTCTCACCGGACAGCAGCTCGGTGAACCGGTCGCCGACCAGCAGGCCCATCGCCGAGCTGGCCGAACCGGGCTCGGCCGCGACCGGCACGCCGCCCTTGTCGGCCAGGAAGTTCTGCACCTCGGGCCGCTGGGTGATCTCCAGGAAGTCGTACGCGAGGTCCTTGTTCTTGGCCTTCGCGGGCACGACCCACAGGTTGCCGCCCGAGCCGGGGTGCAGCTTGTTGCCCGGGAAGAGGAACTGACCGGTCTTGAACGTGGGCTGCTCGGCGATCTGCCCGGACCACCAGGTGCCGGAGACGAACATCGGGTACTGGCCCGCGATGAACGCGTTGCCGGCGTCCTGGGCGGGGATGCCGGTGGAGTCGGTGCTGATGTACTTGCGCTCCACCCACTGGCGCATCGTGGTGGCGGCCTTCTCCCACGCCGACCAGTCCACCTCGCCCTCGAACCGCTGGTAGGCGGCCAGGGACCGCTGGTCCATGTGCGCCAGGGCCAGCGAGTACAACAGGTGCGGGCCGGGGTAGTCGGCCGAGCCGAGCACCAACGGCGTGACGCCCTTGTCGGCGAAGGCCTTCAGCGCGTTCTCGAACTCGGCCAGGGTGGTCGGCACCTGGACGTTGTGCTGGGTGAAGAGGTCCTGGTTGTACCAGACGCCGACGTACTCGCCGTAGTTCGTGAGCCCGTACCGCTTGCCCGACCCCATGAGCCCGTTGTCGTCGTAGAGCCCGACGTCCTGGGCGGTGTTGTCGAGCTTCCAGCCGCGGGTGGCGGCGACCTCGGTCAGGTCGGTGAGCAGGCCCGCCTTGGCCACGACGCCGGCGGTGGCGTTGCCCTTCAGGTACTCCAGCACGTCGGGGGTGTCGTTGGAGTCCAGGATGAGCTGCCCGGACTGCTGCATCTGCTCGTAGGTCTTGAGCTCCTGCTTGACCGTGACGCCGGGGTGTTCCTTCTCGAAGATCGAGACGGCCTGCTTCCAGGCGGCCGACAGCGCGCTGTCGTCGGTCTCCCACCACCACACCTTGAGCGTGTTCGGGTCGCCGGAGCCACCTCCGCTCGAACACCCGGTCATCACCAGCGCCAAGGCGGCGGCCACCGCGGTGGCCAGCCGTAGGGGGTGCTTGCGCATGTCGATCCTCCAGAGTCGCGACGGCGGCGTCGCCTACCGAGGTTTTCTTTGTCGCAACATTAAGGGTGACGCGACTGTAACGCGTCAACCCGCAGCTAGTCACGTTTTCGTCACGCAGGAGGTCTTGTCAGGTAGTTTCGCGGCGGTACTATTGCGTCCCCGGATACCCCCGACCCCGACGAGGAGTGCACGGTGCTCGACGCCGCCTCACCCTGGGCGCCCCTGCTGCCCTCCGCCCGCCGCGTGACGCTGGAGGTGCTGCTCCACGGCCCGCTGGCCCGGTCGGAGCTGGCGGACCGGTTGGGCCTGTCGACGGCGAGCCTGACCCGACTCACCAAGCCGCTGATGGACGCCGGCCTCCTGCGCGAGGTGGACACACCGGGCCTGCGCGGCGGTGGCCGGCCGTTGCAGCCGCTGGACGTCGACCCGGACGTGCAGCGGTTCATCGGCATCAAGCTCGCCGGGTTCCGCGCCTACGGCGTGCTGACGAACCTGCGCGCGGACATCCTCGACAGCGCCTCCGTCGAGATCACCGAGCACGACGTCGAGGCGGTCGTGGGCAAGATCGCGGAACTGGTCGCGTCACTGGACGACCCTGGGCGTCCGGTCGCCGCCATCGGCATCGCCATCGGCGGTGTGGTCCACGAGTTCGCGCGCGTCCAGCGCGCCGTGTTCCTGCACTGGAAGGACGTCGACCTGAGCGCGGCGGTCGCGCGGGCGACCGGCAGGCCGACGGTGGTGTCCAACGACCTCGACGCCCTGCTGGAGGCCGAGCACTGGTTCGGCGACGGCCGGGACGTGGACAGCTTCGCCGTGCTCACCATCGGCGCCGGCGTCGGCGGCGGCCTGGTCATCCACGACCGCCTCGTCGGCGGCCCCGACTCCGGGCTCGGCCTGCTCGGCCACTTCCCCGTCGACCCCCTGGGCCCGATCTGCCCCGAAGGGCACCGGGGCTGCGTGAAAGCGCTGCTCACCACCGACGGCATCCAGTCGCAGGCCGCCCTCACGCTGGGACGGCCCGTCACCTACGACGAGGTGCTCGACCTCTCCGAAGCGGGCAACGCCGTCGCCGACCAGATCGTCGGCAGGGCCGCCCACGCGTTCGGCACGCTGATCGCGGCCGTCGCCAACATCGCCCAACCCGAACGGATCATCCTCACCGGCGAGGGCATCCGCCTCGCCCAGGTCGCCGAACCACGGGTGCGGGCGGCCATCGCCCAGTCACGTCACCCCGAGGCGTCGCCGATCGACCTGCGGTTCATCAACGACGACCCCACGCTCTGGGCCCGCGGCGCGGCCGCCGTGGCGATCCAGCGCACCGTGCTGGCCGTCCTGCCCCTGCGGGCCGGCTGACCACGTCCACCGTTCCGTCCCACGGCGCAGGCCGCCGTGGCGATGGCGCACGCCCGCCTCCGCCGAGGCACGCTCAACGAGGAGCACCCATGCGTCCACCCAGACCACGCGCCGCGATCGCGCTCGCCGTCGCGGCCTGCCTGCTCACCGCCCAACCCGCCACCGCCGAACCCGGGCCACCGGGGGCGCCCGGCGCGCCGGCCACCTGGACCACCGGGGACAAGGACGGCATCGGCACGTCCACCACCACCGCCTCGAAGGTCTGGTACACCCTCACCGACGGCACGCTGAGCGAGATCTACTACCCCAGCGCCGACACACCGAACTCCCGCTCGCTGGAGTTCGTCGTCACCGACGGGAAGTCGTTCGCGCAGCGGGAAACCGAGAACACCACCCGCACCGTCGCCCTGGCCGACCGGAAGTCGCTGACCTACCGGCAGACCGCCACCGACACCGCGGGACGGTGGACGCTCACCAAGACCTACGTCACCGACCCCGCGAGCGCGACCGTGCTCGTCGACGTCGACTTCCGCTCCCTCAAGGGCGCCGACCTGAAGCTGTACACCCTGTTCGACCTGCAGCTGGCCGGCGACTCCGGCCACGACACCGGCCGCGCCACCGCGGACGCGCTGACCGCCCTCGACACCCACCTGCCCGACCGCCCCGTGGCCGCCGCGCTCGTGTCCGGCACCGGCTTCGCCGCGACGTCCACCGGCTACGTCGGCACGAGCGACGGGCTGGCCGACCTCGCCTCGAACTTCACGCTGACCTCCCGCTACCCCGAGGCCGGGCCGGGCAACATCGCCCAGGTCGCCCAGCTGCCCACCGGCCGGAACGGCACCCGCACCACCCTCGCGATCGGCTTCGCGCCCGACGAACGAGCCGCGCTGACCACCGCGCGGGCGAGCCTGCACCGGCCGTTCGAGGTCACCAAGCGCTGGTACCAGCTCGGCTGGCACCTCTACACCGCCTCCCTCAAGGACGCGCCCCACCAGCTGCGCGGCGACCTGCTCGACCAGTACTGGGCCTCGGTCATGGCGGTCAAGGCGCACGAGGACAAGACGCACCCCGGCGCGTTCTCCGCGTCGCTGACCATCCCGTGGGGGCAGGCCGTCCCCGCCGACGGCGCGTCCGGCGGCGGCACCGGCTACCACTTCGTGTGGGCCCGCGACCTGTACCACCAGGTGTCCGCGCTGCTCGCCGCCGGCGACACCGCGGCCGCCCGCCGGGCCGTGGACTGGCTGTTCACCCGCCAGCAGCGCCCCGACGGCAGCTTCCCGCAGAACTCCAAGGTCGACGGCACCCCCGACCAGGGCAACGTCCAGCTCGACGAGACCGCGTTCCCGATCCTGCTGGCCTGGCAGACCCGGCGGTTCGACGCCGCGTTCTACCGCGACCACATCGCCAAGGCCGCCGACCACCTCGTCGAGGCGGGCCCCCGGACGCCGCAGGAGCGGTGGGAGGAGACCGGCGGCTACTCGCCGTCCACCCTGGCCGCCCAGATCGCCGCGCTGATCGCCGCCGCCGACATCGCCCACCGCGCCGGCGACGCCGACGGCGCGGCGCTGTACCAGGCGACCGCCGACTCCTGGCAGCGCCAGGCCGAGCGGTGGATGGTCACCACCACCGGCCCGCTGGGTGACGGCGAGTACTACCTCCGCATCTCCGGCAGCGGCGACCCCGACGACGGGGCCACCCGCACCTGGGCCAACGGCGCGGGCGTGCACCCGGAGAACGCGCTGGTCGACGCCGGGTTCCTGGAACTGGTCCGCCTCGGCGTCAAGGCACCGGACGACGCGGCCGTCGCCGGCTCGCTGCCCGAGGTCGACGCCTCGATCAAGGTGAGCACGCCCAGCGGGGAGCTGTGGAAGCGCTACACCCACGACGGCTACGGCGAGACCGCCGACGGCGCGCCGTGGACCGGGGTCGGCATCGGCCGGCCGTGGCCGCTGCTGTCCGGGGAACGCGGCGAGTACGAACTGGCCCGCGGCCGTGACGCCCTGCCGTACCTGCGCACGATGGCCGCGACCGCGAACAGCGGCCGGATGATCCCCGAGCAGGTGTGGGACCGGGCCGAGCCGACGTCGTACGGGCACGTGTTCGGCAAGGGCACCGGCTCGGCCGCGCCCCTGGCGTGGGCGATGGCGCAGTACGTGCGGCTGGCGCAGGGCATCGCCGCGGGTCGGCCGGTCGAGACGCCCGCCGTCGTGGCCGACCGCTACCGCACCGGCACCGTCGCCACCGCGGCGCTGAGCCTCGACGGTCCCGCGGACCTGTCCACCGCCGGCGGCCGGACCGTCCACGTCCACGGCACCACCGACGCCCCCAGCGTCGTCGTGGCCGTGGGCCCGGTGAAGAAGCGCGTGGCGGTCAGCGGCGGCCGGTTCGGCGCCCACGTCGAGCTGACCGGGATCGATAACACGATCAGCGTCGCGGCGGTCCGGAACGACGGCGCCACCGCGTACGAGCGGCGCACCGTGCTGTCCTACGGCGAACGCGTCGGCGGGCTCACCGACCCCACCGGCGACGACCACGGACCCGGCGCCTACGTCTACCCGACCAACAGCGCGTTCAGCCCGGACAGCTTCGACCTGACCCGGTTCGACGTGTTCCGCGACGGTGACCGGGTCCGGTTCGTCACCCGCGTGGCCGGCGCGATCACCAACCCGTGGGGCGGCAATGGCATGAGCGTGCAGCGGGTCAACGTCCTGCTGCGCGACCGCGCCCAGCCGGCCGTCACCTCCCCCGGCCTGCCGGGCACCAACACCGCGACCGCCGGCGCCTGGCAGCGGGCGGTCGTCGCCGACGGGCGCTACGCCGACCAACCGCTGTCGCTCGGCGTCTACGACCCGGCCCTGGCCAAGGTCTCCGCCGCGGAACTGCGGGTCGTGCCCGCCACCCACGACATCGTGGTGACCGTCCCCGCCTCCGCGCTCGGGCTCGACCCCGCCACCACCGGCTACCAGGTGTCGATCTACTCCAACGCCGAGCCCGGCGAGGGCATCGGCCTCGTGCGCCCGGTCTACAGCAAGGCGCACTGGGACAACGGGTTCCCGTGGACCAAGGAGTTCCGCTTCGGCGGCGGCGCGGGCGAGCAGAGCTTCGACCTGCCCAGCCGTGACACCGACACCCGCGACCCCAACGCGATCGACGTCATCACCGGTGACGCCGACCAGTCCGCCGTCCTCGACTGGACCGCGACCAGCCCGGTCGTGCTGCCGTTCGTGGATCTGCTGCCCTGAGAGAGCGGGCGCTGAAAGCAGCGGGCGCGGGCACCAGGTCTTGTGAACCGGTGCCCGCGCCCGCGTTCCACGTGCTGTCCGGATAGCTCGCGATCTTCGAGTCGATCGCAATTCACGAGCATTTCCAGACGCGCCGGAATATTCCAAGATCCCCTTTCTGTGTTTGCGATGATTTCGCGACGCCACTACACTCCACAACCTTCGGGTGCCGTTACCCGAAACGCGTTTGAGACTGTCCGCCGCCCGCACAATTATCACGTGACCGCGATGCGGTTGTTTCGCGATGACATCGGCGGCGTCGAGAGCGCAGTCCAGGGGTTGACCATGGGCCGGCGCTGCCGCCGCGGTTCCGTCCGGCCCGGACACAGGGGGGAATCAATGTTACGGATCATGGTGGCGATCGCCACCGCTGTGCTCGCCAGTGCCCTGGTGGCGCCGGTCGCGTCGGCCGCGCCGGCGGTGACTCCGCTCGATCACGGCACGTCGTCCCGGACGTTCGGCCCGGAAGTGGGTACGACGGGGGTCCAGTCCGAGCAGACGACTTGCTCGGGCACGATCAACGGCCGCGCCGCGAACTGGATCTGCGAGTACGGCGTCACCTACGCGGTCTGGCCGAGCGGGCGCGGTCACAACTTCCTGATCGGCACGAACTACGCGGTGTACAACCAGATCCAGTACGACAACGGCACGTGGTCCGCGTGGGCCAGCCTCGGCGGCACGGCCCGGAGCGGCGTGTACGCCGTGACGACCGCCTCCTCGATCACGGTCGAGGTCATCGGCACCGATGGCAACTGGTGGTGCCGGACCCTTCCCTACGGGGGCAGTTGGGGCGCCTGGCGGCGGTGCTGATCCAACGGGCGGTCGCGCCGACGGCCGACTGAGCGGAAAGCACGAGTAAAAGCGGTCCGCGGACAATGCACGACGAAGGTCCGGAAGCCGGATACCACCCGGACCTTCGTCGTGGTGGCCTGATGCTCACCGGGACGTGGAACACCTCCCCGCGCCACGCTCCGGCCTGTTCCCTGTGAGCCGCGCCGGCGGCATCGTCCCTACCGGTCGACGGCCACCCACGCGCCGCAGTCGGTCTCCCGGAACACGGGGCGCTTGTCGACCACCTCGCCGAAGCACGCGCGGAACTCCAGTCGGCGCACGGTGTCCAGCCACGGCAACTCGACGATCTTGGGCGGGATCGGGGCGCCGTCCTTGATCCTCCCGGTCTTCCCCTCGGCGTTGGCCCAAGGCCCGACCTCGCTGCCGTCCGCGCGCACGCTCAGGACGACCGCGCACCCGTCAGCGGAACCGTCGACCACGACGATGTGGCGCTGGTCGAGCACGAGCTCGGCGTCACCGGCGCCTCCTGGGGCGTAGGCCTTCGGCCGCGGGGATGGTTGCGCGCTGGAGGCGGGCGACGATGGCGCGGGAGCGGTCGAGGTGGTGCGCCAGCACGGCACACCTCTCCTTTCGGCGCCCGTCACGCCGGTATCGCCCGAAGAGGTGGAGACCGTCGCGGACGACTCGGAGCTGCCGGTGATCGTGCGCCACCCACCGGCCGCGAAGAGCGCGACGAGTGCGGCGATCACCGCCGCGGCCGCTCCACCACCCGCCCACCACCGGACGCCCCGCGACCGCCACCGCGATCTACGGCCGAGGTCCGGCGCCACTTCGCTTTCCGGTGTCGTTTTCTCTTCGGGCGTCGTCACCGTTTCCGACGCGACGGCCGGACGGGTAGCCGGAGCGCTTCGCCGCTTGGCCGCGTTGGCGCGGTCCAGCAGCGCTTCCCAATCGCATTGCCGCTCCGCGCCGAGAACCCGCATCAACAGCAGCAGCGAATCCACTGACCTGGGCAAGTGGCGCTTCTCGATCCACCCCTTGACGGTGTTCTCCGGGAGGTCGATGTCGTGGTTCTCCAACGCGGCTTTCACCAGCCGCTTCACCCGCGGGTTCCCAGCGCGCTCCAGCGCGCGGTCGAACTGCTCCCAGAACTCCGACAGCGCCCTGTCCGCCTCGTCAGCCACCGACGCATTGTCCCGAAACTCGGCCGGAGGAGTGCGAGTCGCGCGCGACTCGCTCCCCCACCAGCACCGATGCGATGTCGACTGGTCACCGCGACGCCCCGTCGCACACGAGGAGGAGACGAACCGAGATGACCGAACACCACAGCACCGCTCCCCGGACCTCACGACGTCACCGCGGCGCGTTTCTCGCGGCGGCGACGTTCGCCGCCATCGCCGCACTGCCGACCGCGTCCGCGATCCCGGCCCAAGCGGCGATCGACGGCTACATCGACAACTCCTACGGCACGGTGACGTTCAACTCCTACGGCGAACGCCTGGGCGTCTGCGACAAGCGCGCCGACGCCCACAGCGTCACCGCCAAGCTCTACAACGACAACTGGACCCTGCGCGCCTCGGTCAAGGACATCGACGGAGCCGAAATGGGCTGCCACGGCGTCAACCTGGACATCGCCGAAGGCACGCCGTTGTGGTTGACGCAGTGCGTCAGTGACGGGCTGGGGTGCACACCGCCCCAACGCGTCGAAGCCTGATTTCCGGGAAAAGGCGGTATCCGGGTTCCGGTGACCTGAACGAAGGTTCCGCCTCTTCGTCACCACGAGTGGCGAAGAGGCGGAACCTTCAACCGGTACGGGGTCGAGGCGCGGTCAGCCGACGTGCGGTACGTGCCGGTGCAGTGCGCTGTGGCCCCGTCCCGCTAGAACGAGTTGCCGAACGCGCTGGACAGGTATTCCCTCGCGTCGCGAAGGGCCTCGTCGATGATGCGGGCCGCTTCCCGCGCCTGCTCCGGCTCGTGCGCGGCCTGCACCTGCAACCGGAAGCGCGACGCGCCGGTCGGGGTGACGGGGAACTCGACCATGAACGCGAGCACCCCTCGGTCGAACAGGAGGCGGTTGACCGTCCGGGCCAGCTTCTCGTTCCCGATCAGGACCGGCACGATCGGGCTCGGCGAGCCCATGCACGTCAACCCGCGCGTCGTCAGCTCGTCGCGCAGGGCGTGGATGGCGTTGAACAGCCGCCCGCGTAGGGCCTCCCCCTCGTCGGTGCGGATGATCTGGGCCGCCTTGAGCACCACGGCGGTCTGCATCGGGGACAGGGCGTTGGAGAAGAAGTGCGACCCGGCGAACATCTTGATGTACTGCTTGACCGCGGGTGACTTGGCCGCGACGAAGCCGCCGTTGGACGCGAAGGTCTTGGAGAACGCGCCCATGACCAGGTCGACCTCGCCCAGCATGTCCTGCATGCCCAGGACGCCCGTGCCGCCGGGGCCCATCGAGCCGAGGTCGTGGGCGACGTCGACCAGCAGGGTCGCGTCGTACGAGCGGCAGATCGCCTGCAGGGTGACGATGTCCGGCCAGTCGGCGTCGACGGAGAACAAGCCGTCGGTGATCACCATGATGCCGTTGCGCGTGTCGGTCGCGCGGATGCGAGCCAGGTGCGCGCGCACGGCCTCGACGTCGAGGTGCGTGTAGCGGGTGATGTTCCTGGTCGCCGCGCGCGCTCCCGTCTGCAGGCACGAGTGGGCGAGGCGGTCGATGAGGATGTGGTCTTCCTGGCGGACCAGGCCGGTGACGGTGCCGAACCCCGCCGACCACCCGTTCGAGAACAGCGTCACGTGTTCGAGGCCGACCAGCTCGCCGAGGGCGGCCTCCAGCTCGTCGGAGATGCGGGTGTTGCCCAGCACCATCGGCGACCCGGCGCTGTGCGGGCCGAAGTCGCGCATCGCCTTCACCGCCGCCTCCCGGATCTCCGGGTGGGCGTTGAACGACAGGTAGTCCTGGGAGTTGAAGTTGATGCCCCGGGCGGGTTTGCTCAGGTCGTTGGTGATGGTCGCGACCCCGCCGGGCGCCGCCTCCAGCACGCGGGAGTACTGCCAGGTCTCGGTGCGCCTGCGCGCCTCCACCCAGCCGTGGAACTCCTCGGTCCGGCCGAGCAGGTTGGCCCCGACGGGCCGGAAGAAGTCGTACGCGTTCTTGTCTAGCGCGTAGTCCTCGTCGGGGTCGATCGCGGGCGCGGCCGTCGTCGCCGGTTCCCACATCGGTTCCAGGTCGGCCCGGACCGCCGGGTACTCCTCGTCGAAGAAGCGGACGACGTCATCCACCGGGAGGCTGTCCAGCTCCTCCAGGTCCTCCCACGGGATGTGGGACGCCCAGTTCCGCATCATGTCCGACACCTCGCGCGCGGCCGCGGCGACCGCCTTGGCCGCGGTGAGCGGGTCGGTGCCGGCCGCGTCGGCCGCGGCGATGAGCGCGGCGACGACCTCGCCGTCCTCGCGCTCGTGGGCCAGGGTGCCGGTCATCGGGTCGCCTCCGCTTCCACGCGCGCGAACGGGTTCCGCTGGTGCTCGCGGTACGTCGCCTCGAAGTCGGCGAACACGCTGTGGTCGCGCGAGGACTCCTTGGCCGTGTCGTTGAGCAGGAAGACGTTGGACGGGTCGAAGAACTCCGAGACCGGCGCCACGTCGACGTGGGTGGCGATGAAGCGGTCGATCTCCGCCTGGTTCCCGCGCAGGATCGCGAACAGCTGCAGCTCGTCGTGCCGCAGCGGCTTCATCTCCGCGAGCGTGCACACGTAGTCGTAGTAGGCCGCGGCGGTCTGGCTGCGCCGCTTGGCGGCGTACCCGGCCATCGCGGTGTCGCGGTCGGTCTCGCCGCCGAGCCACCGGCCGACCGCCTCCGCGGCCAGCTCCGCGTCACGCAGGGCGTGGGTGATCCCGAGCGCCGTGCACTGGTCCTTGAACGACTCGGCGTCGCCCACCAGCACCCAGCCGGGCCCGTGCAGCTGCCTCAGGTACGCGGCCTGGTCGAGCGTCCCGTAGAAGCGCTCCTCCCGCACGGCCCCCGCCACGGTGACGGCCGCCTCCTCGCTGATCAGCCCGAGCGCGCGGTGGAAGTTTCCCTCGACGTCGGCCCGGAACTCGGCGGCCCACTCGCTGGGCCCCCACGTCAGCACCATCGTCTGCCCGTGGTTGGTCGACGCCATCGCCATCCCCAGCCGGCCCCGGCGGTGGATCTGCGCGTCGGCGTCGGGGATGCCGCTGAAGTAGCTCCAGTAGGCGTAGGTGCAGCGCGGCCGCTCGTCGAACTTCTCGATCCCGAGGGCGCGCGCGACGAAGGAGTTGCGGCCGTCGGCCCCGATCACCACCTGCGCGTGCTCGACCGTGCCGTCCCGGCCCTTGATGCCGATGACGGTCCCGTCGTCGTCCCGCAGGAGTTCCTTGACTGTGTACCCCTCGCGGAACTCCACGCCGGCCGCCACCGCGTTGTCGACCAGCAGCTTGTCCAGCACGTTCCGCCGAACCGAGAAGTACTCGGTCGTGATCCCGCTGTCGTCGTCGTGCAGCAGGCGGAACTGGTTGCGCAGCAACTCCTCCGGGATGCTGCCGCGCAAGGCGATCCCGTCGTTGACCACCGTGACGTCGGTGTGCGCGGGCGTGACGGCCCGCACCTGGTCCAGGATGCCCAGCCGGTTCAGGTAGGAAGCCCCGTGCGGCCACACGAAGTGCGTGGACAGCACATCACTGGGAAACCGCGACCGATCGACCACCAACACCCGGAGCCCTCGCCGGGCCAGGTGCGCGCCGACAGCCGCCCCGGCACACCGACCACCTATCACAATGGCGTTGTACATCCGAGCATCCCAACAGGACCGTCACACGCTGTACAGAGCCGAACGGCCCAGCACCCCCCTGCGCTTGCGGCACCCGCCATTCACGTCGGAGATCGGCAATTCGCGCCGCGATTTACTTCTCTCCCCAGGAGTCGGCAGCGATGACTGCGCCATGATGAACGGGTGTAGGGAGGACTTCGGCGAGATGCACGAACGTGGGATCATCCTGAACGAGCTCGCCCAGGGCCTGCGTCCCCTGTCGGAGGGCGTCGGGTGGTTCGAGGGCCTTGCCGCCGACGACCAGGTCACCACCCTGCGCGACGTCGCCGAGTACTGCGTGCAGGCTCGCGCCACCGTTGAGGACGGGGCCGAGAGCGTCCGGCGTTCGGGCATCCGACCGACTCACACCCCGGCGGTGCTGATCACGCGCGGGCGGCTGACCGAGCAGTTGGCAAAGATCGTCAACCTGCCCGCAGACGAGCGGGTCAAAGCGTTTCGGCTGCTCGTCGCGCTGCTGGGCGTCGCGGACGAGCGCAGGCGTGCGCGCTACTGCGCCGATGGGTGCGGCCACGCCTGGCACCACCTGTCGCCCGGCCGCCAGATCGGCTCGGGTACCGGGTGATGTCACGCGGGTGTGACGTCGACGGTCAGCCGGTGGAGGCTCGGGGGCGCCACCGCTTCCACAGCGCCGTGGCCTCGGCACGCGTCTTGCCGTCCCACACGAGCGAGACGTCCACGGTCATCTGCGCCTCGGACGCATCGCGCACGGTCGCCCGCAGCTCCACCTGGTCGTTCAGCGGCGTCGGCCGCAGGTAGCGCACGTCCAGACCGGCGGTCACGTAGGACAGCGCGGCGTCGCCCAGCGGCTCCCACCCCCGTGCCTCGGCTTCCAGCATCACGGCTGCGGCGCTGTGGCAGTCGAGCACGGTGCAGATGATGCCGCCGTTGAGGTAGCCGAGCCCGTTGTCGTGCTCCGGCCACGGCGTGAACGCCGCGGCCACCAGCCCGTCACCGGCGGGGTAGCTGCGGAGTCGCAGCCCCTTGGCGTTGGCGTGGCCGCAGCCGAAGCACGGCAGAGTGGGGTAAAGGCGCTCCTGGATGCTGGTCACGGTGTCCACAGTAGGCGAAGCGGAAAGCGATCTTTCGCGCGGTCAGGGATGGTCGGACGTCGTCGCGGTGTCCGGATTGGACGCCCTCACGGTGCCACCCCCCGGTGATCGAAGCTCCGATGCGCCGGCCGGTACGCGAGCGTGCCGCTGTCGAATATTCGACAAGAGCAGCGGCTCCGCATCGACGTGAGACGGCGCTGGACCATCCGGGCGATGTGTGACCGGGGCGTCGAAACTTTTCGTTGGGCTGTTGACACCGGGACGGCGTCGTTCGTACGGTCTCCACAGCGTCATTGGGGTCGGAACATCACGGACGCCAACGATAACCGGACACCAATCAGGGGCGCGCGAGCGACCTGACCGACAACGCGGCCTTACTGGATAGCGCTTTCCGATACGGCGGTCAATGAAACGTTTCAAGACGCCGAGGTTGTAGATCAGGACTGGGAGCGCTCCCAGAAGTGCGATGAAGGAGCAACGGTGCTCACCAACTCGTTCAGGGTGCGTGCGATCGCCGCCGGCACGGCGATCAGCGCACTGACCGGAGGCCTGCTGGTCGCCGGTGTGGCCTCGGCGGCCCCGGGCTGCGGGGTCGACTACGTGGTGCAGAACAAGTGGCAGGGCGGTTTCTCCGCCAACGTCACGATCAAGAACCTCGGCGACCCGGTCGACGGGTGGACCCTGGCCTGGTCGTTCCCCGGTTCCGAGCGGTTCGGCCAGGGCTGGAACGCGACGTTCACCGCCTCGGGCGCGAGCGTGTCGGCGGCCAACGTCGACTGGAACCGGTCGATCCCGACCGGCGGCACGGCGTCGTTCGGCTTCAACGGCACCATGACCGGCGACGTGGTGGGCGTGCCCACGACGTTCACGCTCAACGGCACGGTGTGCACGGGCGGCGTCGACCCCACCACGACGACCACCACGTCCACGTCCACGTCCACGTCGACCTCCACCACCACGACCACGACTACCACGACCACCACTGGTCCGGTCCCGTCCGACCCGACCGGCCGCAAGCAGGTCGAGCGGCTGGACCGCGGTGTGGTGAGCGTGCGGTCGGGCACCGGCAACCTCGTCAGCTGGCGACTGCTGGCCGGCGACCCGCAGAACGTCGGGTTCAACGTGTACCGGGGCGCCACCAAGCTCAACGCCTCGCCGATCACGTCCTCCACGAACTACCTGGACAGCGGCGCGGCGTCGGACGCCTCCTACACCGTCCGCGCCGTGGTGGACGGCGCCGAGCAGGCCGCGTCCCCGGCGTCGCTCGGGTTCGGTCCGGGCTACCGGGACGTGCCGATCCAGTCGCCCGGCGTCGGCTACAGCGCGAACGACGCGAGCGTCGGCGACCTCGACGGTGACGGCGACTACGAGTTCGTGGTCAAGTGGGACCCGGACAACGCGAAGGACAACTCGCAGTCCGGCGTGACCGGGAACGTGTTCATCGACGCGTACCGGTTGGACGGCACGCGGTTGTGGCGCATCGACCTGGGTCGGAACATTCGGGCGGGTGCGCACTACACGCAGTTCCAGGTGTACGACTACGACGGTGACGGTCGGGCCGAGGTCGCGATGAAGACCGCCGACGGCACGCGTGACGGTCGTGGCGTGGTGATCGGGAACGCTACGGCCGACTACCGGAACTCGGGTGGTTACATCCTGTCGGGGCCGGAGTTCCTGACCATGTTCAACGGTCTGACGGGTGCGGCGATGTCGACGGTGAGCTACGACCCGCCGCGGGGCAACGTGGGTTCGTGGGGTGACACCTACGGCAACCGGGTGGACCGGTTCCTGGCGGGCACGGCGTACCTGGACGGCGCGCGTCCGTCGTTGATCATGGCGCGTGGTTACTACACGCGTGCCGTCATCGCGGCGTGGGACTTCCGCAACGGCGCGCTGACGAAGCGGTGGACGTTCGACTCCAACAACCAGTCGGGGTACGCGGGTCAGGGCAACCACTCGTTGAGCGTGGGTGACGTGGACGGGGACGGTCGGGACGAGATCGCCTACGGCGCGGCGATGATCGACGACAACGGCCGGGGTCTGTGGACCAGCGGTCTCGGGCACGGTGACGCGGCGCACCTGGGTGATCTGGACCCGTCGCGTCCGGGGCTGGAGTACTTCAAGGTGTCGGAGAGCAGCAACCAGCCGGGGTCGTGGTTCGCCGACGCGCGGACCGGGCAGCGGTTGTGGACCACCCCGTCGGGTGGTGACAACGGTCGTGGCGTGTCGGCGGACATCTGGGCGGGCAGCCCCGGCGCGGAGTCGTGGTCCAACATGGACGGTGAGCTGCGCAACACGCGCGGCACCGGCATCGGGCGCAAGCCGTCGTCGGCGAACTTCCTGATCTGGTGGGACGGCGACACGTCCCGCGAGCTGCTGGACCAGACCCGGATCGACAAGTACGGCACCAGCGGCGACACCCGACTGCTCACCGGTTCGGGCGTGGCCTCGAACAACGGCACCAAGGCCACCCCGGCCCTGTCGGCCGACCTGTTCGGCGACTGGCGTGAAGAGGTCGTCTGGCGCACGTCGGACAACTCGGCGCTGAGGATCTACTCCACGCCGAACCAGACGGACCGCCGCATCCCCACGTTGATGCACGACACCATGTACCGGGTCGCCATCGCGTGGCAGAACACCGCCTACAACCAGCCCCCGCACCCCAGCTTCCACATCGGGAGCGGCATGGTCACCCCGCCCTGGCCGGACGTGTACTACGCCCGCTGACCACGAGTTGACCAGGGCTTGACGAAGCACTCGCGTGTGTCCGCGCCTCGCGCCGGGCTCGGGCACACGCGAGTTTTCGTCCTGCCCGGACATTGTCGAACATCGCTTCACTCCGCGCGCCGTCGTGATCAGCCTGGTCAACCGGCAGTCCGGCCTGTCTTTGGACGTGTGGGAGAAGTCAACCGTCGGGGGCGCGCGGATCTCCCAGCACACGTACGTCAAGAGCGCCGACCAGCACTTCAGCCGCCGGTCCCGGAACGCGTCGGGCGGTGGGGCGGGACCGTTGTGCCTGGTCCCACTCCACCGCCCGATGAGTCGCGCCGGCGCTCAGCCCGAGTCGCCCCGGCGAGGTGCTAGCCGCACGTCCACGTCGCGGGCTTCCACGGCTGCCCCGCCACGACCTCGCGGGAACCGGCGAGTTCGTCCGCGTCGGTCACCGCGTTGACGTTGATCCTGGGGCCGACGTCGCTGATGAAAGTGCCCCCGCGCCACACGCCCAGCGTGTTGCCGCGGTTGCCGTACTTGAAGTACCACAGGGCGAGCAGGCCGCCGGCGTTGATGCCCGTGTGGCTCGACACCATCGGGTCCCAGCGCCGCACCTGGGCGCCGGTGACGTCCCACTCGCGCAGGTAGTTGAGCTCGTCCCAGTGGCGGCCCAGGATGTGCCCGTCCTCGTACCGCTCGATGCGCAGACTCGGGTAGCCGTCGAGGTGGGTGGACGTGCCGTCCGGGTGGTGGATCTCGCCCGACTCGGTCACCACCCGTCCCGCGTCGTCGATGCCGACCGCCTTGCCCCAGCCGAGGACCCGGTAGGTGTCGGGCTGGTCGGCCTTCCACACCACGGCCTCATAGGGCGCCGCGCCGTCGCCGAGGTAACCGACGACGTCACCCGACTCGTTGATCGCCACCGCCTCCGCGCGCTGACCCGCCGGGCTGGGCAGGACCCGGTAGACGCCGTCGCGGTGCAGGAAGGCCTTGCTGTTCGGGACGTCGTAGCCGACGACGTCGCCGCGGCCGTTGACCGCGTTGATCATCGTCGTCGTGCCGGCGGGCACGGTGAGCTGATTCAGGACCCTGTTGTGCCAGACGAGCATGCCGCCGAGCCGCGCGTGCCCGGCGAGGTAGCCGTTCGGCCCCGCGGCGACGACCCGCCCCCCGGTGACGCCGGCGGGTAGCGGCAGGTCCGACGCGACCCAGGCGCACGACGCCTGCGCCTGCGTCGGTGACACCTGCGCCTGGGCCGGCACGGCGGCCGACACCAACCCGATGAGCACAGCGCCGATCACTGTCGCTCGCATCGCGAATCCCCCTCAACCCCGTGTCGACGCGGTCGGTTGACCAGCGCCCCGCGTCCCGCTCCGGACCCGCGAGAGCACCTGTCGACGTGGCTCAATCCTCCGCGACGTGATCACCGTCGACAACGGCGGTTGTCGGCCACTCCGGGCCGTGGCGGGTTTCCGACTTCCGGCAATGTTCGGTTCGACGTCCGCGAAGCACCCGCTCCGAGGTCGGTCGGCGCGGCACGAGCGGACGTCACGTCGTCGGCTTCGACGCCTTCAGGCCGTACATCAGCGCGATCCGCGGGTCACCGTCCGGGAGTGCCCACCAGCCGCTGTCGGTGCGCGTCATCCGTTCCCAGCGCGGCCACGGCAGCAGGTCGCTCTCGGTCTGGTCGTGGATCCGCAGGCCGGCCCGCACGAGCGCGGTGACGACTTCCCCGATCGAGTGCATCCACTCGTACGCCACGGTCGCGGTGGTGAGGGCCGGGCCGTCGGTGTACGTGTAGGTCGCGTCACGCTCGATCGCGCCGCGGCCTTCGAGGTAGTCGTGCCGCAACAACAACTCCGGCCCCTCCCCCGGCTCCGGCTTGGGCCCCAGGGCGTTGAGCAGCGGGTGGAACTCGGCGACGTAGACGAAACCGCCCGGCGTGAGGAGGTCGGCCACGGTCGCCGCCCACCGCGGCAGGTCCGGCAGGTAGCACAACGAGCCCTTGCCGGTGTACACGACGTCGAACCGCGCCGCGCCCAACCTCTCCACCGCGTCGTGGACGTCCGCCTGCACGTAGTCGATCTCGACGCCCTCCTCCGCCGCGATCCGGCGTGCCTCGGCCACCGCCGCGGCCGAGAAGTCCAGCCCGGTGACGTGGGCGCCACGCCGGGCCAGCGCGATGGTCTCGGTCCCGATGTGGCACTGCAGGTGCGCCACCTCCCGGCCGGCGAGGTCACCGAGTGCGGCCCACTCGAACGGCGCGAACCACCGCTGCGGGTCGCGCCTGCCCACGGCGTAGAACTCGCTCGCCACGTGGACCGGCGTCCGCGCGTCCCAGTTCGCCTGGTTCGCCCGGACCATCGCGTCGACCTCGCCCCCGAAGCTCATACCCGACGTCTACCAGCACGTCCGGCTCGCCGTCCCCCAGCCCGACGGGCAATCACCCGCTCGGACGGGAGGCATCAGCCCTGCAGGGCATCTTCAGCTCCGGTACCCGCTCCGCACCGCAGAGCGTGGCGAGCGTCGAGTCGGCGAGCTGCTCCACGGTCACGCCCTGCTGCCCGGCGACGGTCCCGAGCGCCTCGTCGACGACGGCCATCAGCGGCCGGGCGTCGAACCGCCAGGAGCCGTCCCTTCTTGTGGAACGGCGGCGAACACCCGCTGCTCGGCCGACATCCCGCGCAGCCCGGAGTCAGCTGCGGTAGTTGTCGGCGCAGCCGCTCCCGCGGTCCGCCTTGAACCTGAACGCCAGGTGCGAGTCGGTGGACGGGTTCTCCCCGTGGCCCACCGACAGCACCAGGGCGACGCCCGGCACCGACGGGTTCTCGTAGCACTGGTTCGGCCCATCCCCGTTCACCCGGCCCGGCTCGTCCTCCCGCTGCCGGACGAGGCTCCAGCCGTGCTTCGGCATCTCCGAGCGGTAGAAGGCGAGAACCGACTCGTGACCGTCTGAAGAGGACACCTGTCGGCCCACCTCTCCCGTCTTGTCCTCGTCCTGGCACGGCATCTTCGCGTACCGCTCGCTGACCGTCGCGCCGGGCGGTGCGAGGTCGAGGACCGCGTTGTCCTCCAACCCGCGGGTCACCTCTTCGTCCGCCGAGGTGCACCTGCCGCCGGCGCCCCGTTGGGTGTCGCAGGCGACAAGCCCGAGCACCGCCGCCAAGGCCGCGGTGAACGCGATGATCGTGCGGACCACCTGTCGCATCCCCTCATCCCGTGCGCACGTCGACGTCAAGGCGGATGCCACGCACGTCGGGCAGCAGCAGGAGCACGGCGCTGCCGACCAGCAGCCATCCCACGCGAACCCGGGGACGGGCGCAAGCCCACCGCCGCGGAGATCGGTCCGACACCGACGCCGACCGGCCTTTCGCGCCGCTCCCCCGGTGACTGGCCGAATCACCGCTGCTCGTGGTGAGCGGGGTCGGTCGTCGTGGCGATGCGGTTCAGCCAGTCGGAGAGCAGGGCTCTTTCGTTGTCCGTCAGCGCTGTCACCGTGGGCGCGACCGAGCGCAGCGTGACCGCCGCGGTCACGGCGTCGGTCTTGGCGGGCGTCGTGGAGGGTTCGGTGGTGACGGCGGCGATCACCGATTCGCGGGCCAGGGTCGACAGGTCGGGGTCGCGGTCCTGTGGTGGCAGGGAGATGAGGGTGAAGACCATGCCGCAGCCGGCGGCGTGGATCAGGTGCGCGGCGCGCTCCTCGCTGACCCGCAGGCGCCCGGCCTCGGCGATGCGCTTGACCTGCTTCGCGAGCACGGCCGACGCGCGCTCGGCCGCCGGTGACTCGACGCCGGGCCGGGCGTCGCCGTAGATCAGGGAGTACAGGGCGGGGTTGCTCGTGCCGAACTCGACGTGCAGGTCCCACCCGCGGCGCAGGTCGTCAACGGGGTCGTCGGTCTCGGCGAGCGCCGTCTTGCCCGCCAGGTAAGCCTCGAAACCGTGGCACGCGACCGCGTCCAGCAGACCCCGCTTGTCGCCGAAGAGCCGGTAGATGGTCGGCGACTGCACTCCCGACGCGGCGCAGACCGCGCGCGTGGACAGCGCCTCGCGGCCTTCCCGGTTCAGCAGGTCGTAAGCGGCCTCGACGATCCGCTCCCGCGTCAAGTCACGCTTCACGTTAGCGACGATAACAGGGGAACGATGCCGCTCGCGTCGCCAACACGACCTCCACGCTGGCGTTGCTAACAGATTTCGGTTAGCGAGTTGCGTTGTCACAGTCAACGTTCTAGCGTTAGCGATGACAACAAGAGAGGGAGGGCGTTGTGCCTGGGAGTGAGCGCGTGGCGATCGTGACCGGCGGGTCGCGCGGCATCGGCCGTGCCGTCGTCAACCGTCTCGCCGCCGACGGCCAAGCGGTCGTCGTCGGCTACGTCGGCAACGAGGTGGCGGCCAAGGCGGCGGTCACCGAGGTGGAGGGCGCGGGTGGCCGGGCCGTCGCGGTCCGGGTCGACGTGGCCGAGGAGGACGCCGTCGCGGCCCTGTTCGACGCCGCGGAGCAGCGGTACGGCGGCGTGGACGTCGTCGTCAACGCGGCCGGCGTGATGGTCCTCGGGCCCGTGGCCCAGCTGGACCTCGACCAGCTGGACCGCATGTACCGCACGAACGTCCGGGGCACGTTCGTCGTGGCCCGCGAAGCCGCCCGTCGGGTGCGGCCCGGCGGCGCGATCGTCAACTTCTCCACGTCGGTGACCCGGCTCAACCTGCCCACCTACGCCGCGTACGCGGCCACCAAGGGCGCGGTCGAGGCGCTGGGGCCGATCCTGGCCAAGGAACTGCGCGGACGGCGCGTCACCGTCAACTCCGTCGCACCCGGTCCCACCGCGACCGACCTGTTCTTCGACGGCAAGGACCAGGCCGCGGTCGAGCGCATCGCGGGGATGAGCCCGATGGAACGGCTCGGCACCCCCGACGACATCGCCAAGGTGGTCAGCCTGCTCGCGGCCCCGGACGGGTGGGTCAACGGCCAGACGGTCTTCGTCA
This sequence comes from Saccharothrix hoggarensis, assembly GCF_042678885.1. GTDB lineage: Bacteria > Actinomycetota > Actinomycetes > Mycobacteriales > Pseudonocardiaceae > Actinosynnema > Actinosynnema hoggarensis. Next base: position 11,257 of record NZ_JBHTLK010000013.1, on the reverse strand, counting down.
ACGGCGGCGCCGCCTGAAGGCCGCTCGGAGCCGACGGGGCGCTCAGGCGGTCTGACCGCCGTTCATGACCACGGCGTGGCCGATGGTGGACGCGGCGGCGTCCGAGCACAGCCCACCTTGACACTGCCCCCTCCCCTCTCCAGAATCAGGAAAGCGCTTTCCAGCGGCACGGCGATGAAGGGAGCACCCCCTCGGTGACCTCGTCCGACGCTCCCCGAGGACACCAAGATCCCGGACCCCTGCGCGCTCTCGGCCGCCTGTTCCGCCCGCACCGCCGGCACCTGACCGGCGCGCTCGCCGTCTTCGTCGTCAAGCACAGCCCGGTCTGGCTGCTCCCCCTCGTCACGGCCACCATCGTCGACACCGTGGTGCTCCGCGCACCGCTCGCCGGGATGTGGGTCGCCACCGGTTTGATCATGGTCATCCTGGTCGTCAACTACCCGCTGCACCTGCTGTACGTCCGTCTCCTGCACGGGAGCGTGCGGCGGGCGGGCACCGAGCTGCGGTCCGCCCTGTGCACCCGGTTGCAGGAGCTGTCGATCGGCTACCACAACCGGACCAGCGCCGGCGTGCTCCAGGCGAAGGTGGTCCGCGACGTCGAGACCGTCGAGCAGATGGTGCAGCAGACGACCGACACCGGGATGAGCGCGATCACCGTCCTGATCGGCGGCCTGACGATCGTCGGCGTCCGCGCCCCGCAGTTCCTGCCGCTCCTGCTGGTGATCGTGCCGCTCGCGTCGCTGGTGGTGCTGCGGCTGCGATCTCGCCTGCGCGACCACAACGAGGTGTTCCGCCAGGACGTGGAACACCTCGCCGCGCGGGTGAACGAGATGACCCAGCTCATCCCCGTCACCCGCGCGCACGGGCTGGAAGGCCACGCCCTGCGCCGGATGGACGACACCCTGCGCAGGGTCCTGACCTCGGGGATGCGGCTGGACCTGCTCAACGGCCGGGTCGCCTCGCTGTCGTGGGTGTTCCTCAACATCCTGGGGGTGCTCTTCCTGACTGCCTCCGCCCTGGTCGCCTACCACGGCGTCTGGGGCATCACGGCAGGTGACGTCGTCATGCTCAGCGCCTTCCTGACCACGTCCACCACGTCGCTGGCCACCCTGATGAGCCTGGCGCCGGTCATCTCCAAGGGGCTGGAGTCCATCCGCTCCGCGAGCGAGGTGCTGCGCACCCCCGACCTGGAGGACAACCACGGCAAGGTCGAGGTGAAGGGGGTCCGCGGCGCGGTGGAGTTCCACGCCGTCGGACACGCCTACGACGGGACGGACCGCCCGGCGGTGCGGGACTTCACCCTCTCCGTCGCGCCGGGCGAGACGATCGCGCTGGTCGGCCCTTCGGGCGCGGGCAAGTCGACGGTGCTCAACCTGCTCATCGGCTTCATCCGCCCCCGCTCCGGCCGCATCCTCCTCGACGGCGTCGACCTGGCCGAACTCGACCTGCGCACGTACCGGCGCTTCATCTCCGTGGTGCCGCAGGAGCCGATCCTGTTCGACGGCACGGTCCGCGAGAACGTCGCCTTCGGCATGCCCGACGCGGACGACGCCGCGATCAGGGCGGCGCTGCGCGACGCCAACGCCCTCGACTTCGTGGAAGACCTGCCGGACGGGCTCGAGACCTCGGTGGCCGACCGGGGCTCGCACCTGTCCGGCGGCCAACGACAACGCCTGGTCATCGCCCGCGCCCTGCTGCGCGACCCCCGCGTGCTGATCCTCGACGAGGCCACGTCCGCCCTGGACACCCACTCCGAGGCCTTGGTGCAGCAGGCGTTGGCCAGGCTGGTGCGCGGCCGGACGACGTTCGTGGTCGCCCACCGGCTGTCCACCATCCGCGACGCCGACCGCATCGTCGTCATGCGGGACGGCGCGATCCGGGAGGTCGGCTCGCACGAGGAGTTGCTGCGCGGTGGGGGTGCGTACGCCCGGCTGCACGCGGGCCGCCCGGCCTGACGTCCGCCCCCACCACGCGCGTCACGCCTGGCGGAACTGCTCCACCAGCGCCGCGTACCCGCTGGAGCCGTGACCGGCGGTCACGGCGCGCTCGGTCAGCGCCTTGGCGAGCCTGGGAAGGTCGGCGTTGACGCCGAGCGACTCGCTCTCCTCGATCACGTGCGCCATCACCGACAGGTGGGTGTCGACGGTGCCATCGTCGGCCGGGTAGACGCCCTCCTCGACCTGTCGCGCGTAGCCCGGCAGCCAGCCGGCCACGGTGTCGATCGCCGTCCGGGCGATGGGGACGTACGCCGTGGGGGGCACGCCGGCGGTGCCGAGGATCGCGACGCCGTTGAGGAAGCCGTCGAGCATGCCCCACATGAGGACGAGCGTGGCCATCTCGTGGGTGGCCGACAGGCCGGGGTCGTCGCCGAGGTGCAGGCACGTGCCGAGGATGTCCAATGTGGACCTGTGGGCGTCGTGCAGCGATCGCAGGCCGCTGTAGGCGATGATGGCGTCGGGCGTGCCGACGGCGTCCGGGACGGCCATGATCCCGCCGTCGAGGTAGCCGCCGCCGCGGCCGGCCACCTCCTCGGCGAGGGCTCGGGCGCGCGTGGGCGTGCCGGAGGTCAGGTTCACGACGACCCGGCCGTCGAGCGGGCCGTCGAGGACGTCCGTCACGGCGTCGTAGTCCGACACGCAGACCACCACGAGCGGTGAGGCCGCGATCGCGGCGGACGGTGACGCGGCGAGCGTCGCGCCCCGCGCCACCAGGTCGTCGGCCTTGGCCGCCGTGCGGTTCCACACGGTGGTCGGGTGTCCCGCGCGCAGGAACGCCCCGGCGAGGGCCCCGCCCATCATCCCGAGGCCGAGGACCGTGACGGGTGTGCCGGTGTGAGTCATGTGCTCCCCCTTGTGGTTCGGTGGCACAATCGTCAACCTTCACACCGGTATGAAGGTCAAGGGGAGAGACGCGTGCTGATCGGGGAGCTGAGTCAGCGGACCGGGGTGAACCCGCACCAGCTGCGGTACTACGAGGCCCAGGGCCTGCTGGTGCCCGACCGCGCCGGCAACGGCTACCGGGAGTACGACGACGACGCCGTGCTGACCGTGGGCCAGATCCGGAAGCTGCTCGATGCCGGCCTGTCCACCCAGGAGATCGGCTACCTCCAGCCGTGCGCGACCGGCCCGGCGCCCGACCTGAAGCCGTGCCCGGAGACCCTGGAGCTGCTGCGGGCGCGCATCGACGGGTTGGACGAGCGGATCGACACGCTCATCCGGTCGCGGCGGACGCTGCGGGAGTACCTGGCGGCCACGGAGCAGCGGCTCGCCGGTTAGGCCGGCGCCGACGTCGTCCCGTCCGGCTCAGCCTTCCCGGTGTTCGCCGTTCTTGGCGTACAGGCCGCGACGGATCGCGCCCGGCGCGAGGGCGTGGCGTTCGTGGACCTTCTTCGAGGACGCGAGCTGCCACGGGACGCTGGTCACCATGACGCCGGGTTCGAACAGGAGCCGGCCCTTCAGCCGCAACGCGCTCTGGTTGTGCAGCAGCTGTTCCCACCAGTGGCCGACGACGTACTCCGGGATGAACACCGTGACGACGTCGCGCGGGTTGTCGCCGCGGATCCGCTTGACGTAGTCGAGGACCGGTTTGGTGATCTCGCGGTACGGCGACTCGATGACCTTGAGCCGGACGGAGAAGTTCTGCTCGTCCCACGCGGCGACGAGCGCGCGTGTGTCCTGGTCGTCGACGTTGACGGTGACGGCTTCGAGCCGGTCGGGGCGCAGCGCCTTGGCGTAGGCCAGCGCCCTCTTGGTGGGGCGGTGCAGCCGGGAGACCAGCACGATGGCGTGGTTGCGTGACGGCAGCGTGACGGGCTCGTCGTCGTCCTCCCGGAGTTCGTCGCCGACCCGCTGGTAGTGGCGGCGGATCGCGCTCATCACCGCGTAGATGGCGGCCATGGCGGCCAGCGAGATCCAGGCGCCCTGGGTGAACTTGGTGATCAGGATGACGGCGAGCACGAGCGCGGTCATGGCGAAGCCGAAGGCGTTGACCGCCTGCGAGCGGCGCATGCGCCGTCGTGCCGCGGGGTCGGTCTCGGTGCGCAGCAGGCGCGTCCAGTGGCGGATCATGCCGCTCTGGCTGATCACGAAGGACATGAAGACGCCGACGATGTACAGCTGGATCAGCCGGGTGACCTCGGCGTCGAACGCCACGACCAGGACGATGGCGAACCCGGCGAGGAACACGATGCCGTTGGAGAACACCAGCCGGTCGCCGCGGGTGTGCAGCTGGCGCGGGAGGTAGCGGTCCTGGGCGAGGATGGAGCCGAGCACCGGGAAGCCGTTGAACGCGGTGTTGGCGGCCAGCACCAGGATCAGGCCGGTGAAGAAGATGACGTACCACGTGGCCGGCGGGAACCCGGCGAACACCGCGTTGGCGAGCTGCGCGACCAGGGTCTTCTGCTCGTAGTCGGCGGGCGCGCCGATCAGCTGGTGGGCCGGGTCCTCGGCGACCTGGGCGCCGGTGAGCCGGGCCAGCATGATCAGGCCGAGGAACATGGTGATGGCGAGCACGCCCATCATCAGCAACGTGGTGGCGGCGTTGCGGCCCTTGGGCTTGCGGAACGCGGGCACGCCGTTGCTGATCGCCTCGACGCCGGTCAGCGCCGCGCTGCCGGAGGAGAAGGCGCGCAGGACGAGGAACGCGAAGCCGAGCCCGGCCAGGCTGCCGTGCTCCTCCACCAGCCGGAAGTCGGCGCTCTCCGCCCGCACGTCCCCGCCCAGCACGTACACGCGGACCAGCGACCACACGATCATGGCGAGGATGCCGAAGACGAAGGCGTAGGTGGGGATGGCGAACGCGGTGCCGGACTCCCGCACCCCGCGCAGGTTCATGGCGGTCAGCACGACGATGGCGCCCACGGCGAACTCCACCTTGTGCGACGCCACGAACGGCACGGCGGAGCCGATGGTGGCCGCGGCCGAGGCGATCGACACCGCCACCGTCAGCACGTAGTCCACGAGCAGCGCGCTGCCGACCACCAGGCCCCACCGCGGTCCGTGGTTGACCGTGGCGACCTCGTAGTCGCCGCCGCCCGACGTGTAGGTGCGGACGTTCTGCCGGTACGAGGCCACCACCGCGGCCATCACCACGGCGACGAGCACCGCGATCCACGGGCTGAACACGTACGCCGAGGCGCCCGCCACGGACAGCACCAGCAGGATCTCCTCCGGCGCGTACGCCACGCTCGACATGGGGTCGGAGGCGAACACCGGCAGCGCGATGCGCTTGGGGAGAAGGGTGTGGGACAGGCGGTCGCTGCGGAACGGCCGCCCGACCAGGAGCCGCTTGGTGACGGCGGCGAGCTTCGGCATGGGGTGGTGGCCTAGATGGTCTCGGTCCGGCCGAACGCGGCCAGGACTGGCGGGAACAGGACGTGGTCGGCCGCGGCGGGTCGCGGGCGCGCCGCGTCGTCACCCCGGGCGCGCCGGACCGCACCGACCACGGTGGGTGCGCGGTCACGCGGCGGACGTCGCGCGAACCCGAACAACCACGTCCGCCCGGACATGCCGCCGACCTCCCCCGACCTCCTCGGCGGACCCTAGTGTCGGCGGACCGGGCGTTCGGGCCGGTGCCCCTGTTCCTTACGCGATCCTGATGCCGAGGTCGTCGCGATCGCGCGCCGCCGCCGGGCTGCGAGCCGTTTCGGCAAGCACGACAAAACCTCGGTCCCCGAGGTGAACCGGGGTCGGCCCAGTCAAGCGATGAACACGCCGCGTGCACCGGTCATCACAGAACGCTCAACGCCCTCGGCCGGAACCGACCACCGAACAGGGCCGTGACCGCTCATGGGTTAGCCTAACGGAAACGATTGTCGTTTTAAGGAGGTAGCGTGTCATCACGGCACTGCCAGGTGACCGGGCGCAAACCCGGTTTCGGCAAACAGGTTTCGCACTCCCACCGGCGCACCTCGCGTCGCTGGCTGCCCAACACCCAGCGACGCCGGTTCTGGCTGGCCTCCGAGAACCGGCACGTCGTGCTGAACCTGTCGACCAAGGGCATCAAGACCGTCGACCGGCGCGGCATCGAGGCCGTGGTGGCCGAGCTGCGCCGCCAGGGGGTGAAGGTCTGATGGCGAAGGGCAACGACGTCCGGCCGATCATCAAGCTCCGCTCCACGGCGGGCACCGGCTACACCTACGTCACCCGCAAGAACCGGCGCAACGACCCCGACCGCATGGTGCTGCGCAAGTTCGACCCCGTCGTCCGCCGGCACGTCGACTTCCGCGAGGAGCGCTGATGGCCAAGAAGTCCAAGATCGCCAAGGACCGGCAGCGACGCGAGGTCGTCGCCCGGTACGCCGAGCGACGGGCGGAGCTGAAGGAGATCATCCGCCTCGACCCCGACCGGCGGGACGAGGCGCAGCGCGCGCTGCAGAAGCTCCCCCGCGACGCCAGCCCCACGCGGCTGCGCAACCGTGACGCCGTGGACGGTCGTCCCAGGGCCTTCAACCGCGCGTTCGGCCTGTCCCGCATCCGGCTGCGCGAGATGGCGCACCGGGGCGAGCTGCCCGGCGTCGCCAAGTCGAGCTGGTGAGCCGCGTGCCGAAAGCCGAACGCGCCCCGAAGCGCCGGGTGAACCTGCTGCGCAAAGAGGGCATCACCACCGTCGACTGGAAGGACGCGACGCTGCTGCGGAAGTTCATCTCCGACCGCGGCAAGATCCGCTCCCGCCGCGTCACCGGCCTGACGCCGCAGCAACAGCGCCAGGTCGCCACCGCCATCAAGAACGCACGCGAGATGGCGCTGCTCCCCTATCCCAGCCAGGGACGTTGACCGGGCGGGCCGCCGACGACCGGCGGCCCGCCCCCGTTCCCCACCGGCCAAGGATGACGATCATGCCGATGCCCGCCGCGCCCCAGCGCCGCTGCCACATCGCCGGCCGCCCGCACACCGCGGCCGTGTTGCCCTCGTGGGACGACGTGAGGCCGCACGTCCACGTGCACCGCTGAAGTCGCCGGACGCGGCCTACTACTGTCGGGTCCACCTCGCAGGAAGGCGATCCCTGATGGACTTCGACCAGAACCCGACCAACCGGCCGCCTCAGGCGCCCACCCCGCACCCGGCGCCCATGCCGCAGCCGCAGCAGTACCCGTACCCGGACCCTCAGCAGCAGCAGCAGTACCCGTACCCCGACCCTCAGCAGCAGTACCCGTACCCCGGCCCTCAGCACCAGCCCTACCCGGTTCACCAGCACCCGTACTACCCCGGCCCGCCGCCGCAGCCCGCACCACCCGCCAGAACGTCGTTCGGACGCTGCATGCTCGGCGCCCTGGTGTGGGTCGGAGCGACGGTCGTGCTCATCGTCGCCACGGCCGGCGCGCCGTCCTCCGGCTACGCCGCCGGCCAGGTGCTCGGCCGCATGCTGTTCCCCTGGTTGCTCGCGAGCTTCATCACCTGGCTGTTCCTCCGCCGCCGGCAGGCTGCGTTCTGGCTCGCCACGCTGGTCGCCCTACCCAGCTTCACCGTCCTGCTGTTCCTCTTCGCCGCCGCCCAGCTCGCCAACCGGGCCTGACCCGCGCCGGGCGGCGCAAGACCCCCGGCAGGCGGTCCCTAATCGGGGTGGACGCCGGGGCCGTGGTCCGGGTCGTCGAAGGGCGCGATGGGGGTAGGGCTGAGCGACGACTCGTCCTCCCCCTCCTCCAGCAGCGTGGCCGCCGGCCCGACCACCCTCGGGTCCGGCTCGCCGACCACCTCCACGTCCTTGTCGGCGTAGTCCACGCGCGCCAGCACGCTGCGCATGGCCTCCAACCTGGCCCGCTTCTTGTCGTTGCTCTTCACCACGGTCCACGGCGCGGCCTCCGTGTCGGTGGCGCGGAACATCGCCACCTTCGCCTCCGTGTAGGCGTCCCACAGGTCCAGCGACTTGACGTCGTTCGTGCTGAGCTTCCACTGCCGGACCGGGTCGACCTGCCGGATCAGGAACCGCGTCCGCTGCTCCGCGCGCGACACCGAGAACCACAGCTTGACCAGCGTGATCCCGTCGTCCACGAGCATCCGCTCGAACGTCGGGGCCTGCCGCATGAACCGCTCGTACTGCTCGTCGGTGCAGTAGCCCATGACGCGTTCCACGCCGGCGCGGTTGTACCAGGACCGGTCGAACATGACGATCTCACCGGCGGTCGGCAGGTGGTCGACGTACCGCTGGAAGTACCACTCGCCCTGCTCGCGGTCGGTCGGCTTGCTCAACGCCACCACCCGCGCCCCGCGCGGGTTCAGGTGCTCGGTGAACCTCTTGATCGTGCCGCCCTTGCCCGCCGCGTCACGTCCCTCGAACACGATGACCATCCGCGCACCGGTGTCCTTGGTCCAGTACTGCAGCTTCAGCAGCTCGATCTGCAACAGCCGCTTGGACACCTCGTACTCCTCGCGCGTCAGCCGCGTCGAGTACGGGTAGTTCTCCCGCCAGGTGTCGATCGGCGTGCCGTCGGCGTGCCTCAGCACGGGGTCCTCCGCGTCGTCGTAGTCGACCACGAGGTCTTCCACGCGGAGTCCGGGGAACAGGTCGGAGATGTCGAGCGGGTTGTTCACCGGATCGGCGTACCCAGGCCGGCACGGGGCAAACGCCCGCGGCGCCGACTCCGCACCCCAGCCTTCCCGCAGGTCAGGACCAGTCGTGCGGCACCCGGGCCGGTGTCCTTGCCGGCGGGACATCGCCCGCCGGGGTCATCTCGCCGCGGAGCGCGCGCAGCGTGTCGATCTCCCGGTCGATGTCGCGGCGCTTGGCTTCGAGGCGCTCGACCTCCCGGGCGAGCAGCTCCTCCATGACGCCCGTGCGCTCCTCGGGCGGGGCCTCCAGGCACGGCAGGAGCTCGTTGACGGTGGAGCTGGACAGCCCGGCGGCGAACAGGTGCTGGATCATGACGACCCGCTCGACCGTGGAGCTGTCGAAGTCGCGCCACCCGCCGGGGGTGCGTTCGGACCGGATGAGCCCGTGCTCCTCGTAGTACCGCAGGGACCGGGTGCTGACGCCGCTGGCGGCCGCGACCTCGCCGATGCGCATGGGACCTCCTCAGGGCTCACCGGGCGGCTCCCGATTCTTGCAGTTGACACCGGTGTGAGGTTCCACGATCGACGGGTCCGACCGCTACTCGACCCAAGGACCCCCATGCACTGGCTCCACCTCGGCGTCGCCGTCGTCTTCGAGATCGCCGTCGCGCTCGCCGCCGGCAAGGCGCGGGGCTTCACCCGTCCCGCCTGGACCGCCGCCACGCTGGTCAGCGGCGGCATCGCCACCTACCTCCTCAGCCTGGCGCTGCTGACCTTCGACGTCGGCGCCGGCTACGCGATCTGGACCTCCGTCGCGGGCGTCGGGATCGTCGTCCTCGGCGCCCTGCTCTTCGGCCAGCGGCTCGACTGGCGCAAGCTCCTCGGCATCGCCGCCGTCATCGCCGGGGTCGTCGGCCTCCAGCTGAGCGGAGCGGCGTGATGGCCCAGGACACCGGCTCGACACACCTCGCCGACGTCGGTCGTGCGGAAGGGCCTCACAGGACCGACGAAACGCCCGCCACCCGCGGCGACCGTGCACGGGCCTGGCTCGTGCTCCTCCTCGCCGGGGCCTTCGAGGTCGGCTACGCCCTGTCCGTCGGGGGCAGCCGGGGCTTCACCGCCCTGTCCTGGTCGCTCGTCGCGATCGTCTTCTTCCTCCTGACGCTCTTCGCCCTCAGCCTCGCCCTGCGCACCATCGACGTGGGCATCGGCTACGCCGTCTGGGCCGGCATCGGCGCGGTCGGAGCCGCGCTGCTCGGCCCCGTCTTCTTCGGCGAGACCCTGACCCCCGCGAAGGCCTTCTGGCTCACCGTGATCATCGCCGGCGTCGTGTGGCTCAAGCTCTCCGACCGACCTGCCCGCCGGCGAGGATCACAACGGGTACTTTGACCGCATGGCAAGCGTTTCCGCGCTGACGGTGTACCCGATCAAGGGGTGTGGCGGGGTCGTCCTGGACCGCGCCGAGGTCACCCCGACGGGGTTGGCCCACGATCGGCTGTTCGCGGTGGTCGGGCCGGACGGGACGACCGTCTGGCAGGGCGAGGCGCCGCTGCTGGCCGCCGTCCGCGCCCGGCTGGTGCACGACGGCGCGAAGCTGGCGCTGAGCGCGCCCGGCGCCGGGGAGTTCCTGCTGGACGTGGCGGTGGACGGCGCCGCCCGGCCGGTGGAGGTGGAGAAGTGGCCGGGATCCGGGATCGACCAGGGCGACGAGGCGGCGGAGTGGCTGTCCGGGGCGGTCGGCACGTCCGTCCGCCTGGTGCGCGAACCGGCTCGGGCGAGCCGGGCCGGGAACGGCGCCGAGCCCACCGCCCTGCTCGTCCTCTCACTGTCCTCATTGGACGGTCTGAACGCCCGGATCGCGGCGCGCGGGGCGACTCCGGTCCCGATGGACCGGTTCCGGCCCAACATCGTGATCAGCGGTTGGCCCGAGCCGCACACCGAGGACCGGGTCGGCCGGATGACGATCGGCGGCGCCGAGATCGGGTTCGGCGAGCGGGCCATCCGCTGCGCGGTGACCCTGGTCGACCAGTCGTCCGGCGTGCGCGTCGGACCGGAGCCGTTGCGCACCCTGGCCGACTACCGCCGTGAGCCCGACGGCGTCAGCTTCGGCCCCAAGGCGTCCGTGCTCGCGCCCGGCGACATCGCCGTCGGCGACGACGTCACCGTCACCGAGTGGCGGTGACCCGGCGCGTCAGGAGCCCTCCTCGCCCGGGTCTTCGGAGGACCGCTCGTCGAGCACCCCGATGAAGGCCGAGGCGACGAGGGCGACGGCGCGGTCCTCGTCGTGGGCCAGTCCGCGCAGGACCTCACGGGCCTTGGTCCCCGACAGCTCGACCAGGGCCTGGGTCAGGCGAATCCGGACCGCGGAGTCCGCGGTGTGCGCGGCGAGCTCGTCCGCCAGCGCGGTCATGATCGCGTCCGCGGCTCCGGGGTTCTGGGACAGCGTTCCGAGGACCTCCGCCGCCTCCACGTCGTTGCAGCCCTCGACCACCATGCCGACCAGCGTCGGCACAGCCGCCGTGACCCCGCGCCCGCCCAGCGCCAGAGCGGCGTGCCGGCGCACCGTCGCATCCGGGTCGCCGAGCGCGTCCGCCAGCACCGCGGTCGCGCCCGGAGCCTCCGCCATCTCGGCGATCGTCAGCACGGCGCGCCGCCGGACGTCCACGTCGTCCGAGTGCGTGCCGGCGGCCAACGTCGCCAGGCCGTCGCCGCCCGATCGGGCGAGCGCCCAGCGCAGGGCGCCCGCGACGTTGGGGTCGGCCTCGGCCAAGA